>SKLC01000248.1 GCA_007123425.1 Nitriliruptoraceae bacterium | reverse complement strand
GCCGGCTGCTGGCCCAGTTGGATCACGAGGCCGCGATGGAGGCCGAGGACCGCCGCTACGGACGCCGCCGCGCCACCGTCAGCCAGACCGAGGACGGGATGCTGGCGGTCCACGCCTCGCTCTCCGGCCTGGACGCCGAGACCTACGCCACCGCGGTCCACGCCTTCCGACGGCCGAACACGCCCGACGAGCACCGCTCACCCGAGCAGGCCACGGCAGACGCGATGGTGGAGATGGCGCGCGCGGCGCTGCGTGTGGGCGATGCGCCGACCAACCACGGGATTCGACCGCATCTCAACGTCGACCTGGACTACGCCACCATCCTCACACAGGCCGGCGTCGCCGAGACCGCCTGGACCGGCCCGGTGCCCTTCGGCGAGATCCGGCGCCTGCTGTCCGACGTCGGAGTCTCGCGACTGCTGGTCGGCCCCGACGGGCTGCCCGAGGAGGCCGGCCCGGAGACCCGCAACGTCCCCAACGGCGTGTGGCGCGGCCTGGTACGCCGTGACGGCGGCTGTGTTGCCCGTGGCTGTGATGCTCCCGCGTCCTGGTGCGACGCGATGCACCTCGATGAGCCCTACCGCTTCGACGGGCGGCTCTCGCTGGGGAACGCGGCGCTGGGGTGCAAGACCCACCATCGCTACTACGACCGCCACGGCTGGCAGATCACCTGGTGCGACCGACGGCCGATCCTTCACCCGCCGAATCGTCCGCCGAAGTGCCCTCCGCAGGCCCGTTCGCAGGCCCATCCGCAGGCATCGGGCGGCCACGGACGCAAGGCGCCGCCGACATCACCATGCGTGGCTAGAGAATGTCGCATCGTCATTCCCGCCGAGGTGGCACGCGAATCCGGTGATCCGCCAGCGAGTCCACCGCGCCGCCGACACGTCCGGACGAAAGGCTCCCGGCCGCGCGGTCGCCCGCGGTCGCCATCGGACGCGCCGCCCGCACGCCCTTCGACGCAGGGGACGGGTGGTTTCCGGCGTGGGCCGCCGGGGTAGACAGCCGTTAGCGTGTACGTCGATCGGAGGACGCCACCGGTGACCCAGCTGCTGTTGCTCAACGGCCCGAACCTCTCGCAGCTCGGCCGTCGCGATCCGGGCCAGTACGGCTCGGCCACGCTCGACGACATCGTGGCAGCGGTGACGTCTCGGGCAGCGGACGCCGGCGCGCAGGTGGACCACCTCCAGTCCGAGCACGAGGGAGAGCTGGTCGCGCGGGTGCATGCTGCGCTCGACGACGGCACCGAGGCGGTCATCATCAACCCCGGTGCGCTGACCCACTACTCGATCGCGCTGCGCGACGCGCTCGAGCTGCTTCCCGACCCGGTGCCCGTGATCGAGGTGCACCTGTCCAACATCCACGCCCGCGAGACGTTTCGGCACACCTCGGTGACCGCCGGGGTGGCCGACGGGGTGATCGCCGGCCTGGGAGCGCTCGGGTACGAGACCGCCGTGGACGTCTGCCTCTCGCTGCTCGCCAAGCGATGAGCCAGGTCAACGTGGCGGACCACCGGGCCCGTCGTGCGCGGCTGCGGGAGCGGCTCGGGGCCCTCGACCTGGACGCGCTGCTGGTCACCGAGCCGGTGAACGTGCGCTGGTGCACCGGCTTCACCGGCAGCAACGGCCAGCTGCTGCTGCGCGCCACGGGCGAGGACCTGCTCATCACCGACGCTCGCTACGACGAGCGCGCCGGCGCCGAGGCGCCCGACCTTCCGCGCGCGCTGGACCGTGACCCCGTGGGGCTGGCGATCCGACGGATGTCGCCGCCCTTCCGGGTCGGGTTCGAGGCCGAACACCTGACCTGGCAGGCCGGCCAGCGCTTGCGGGAGCGCGTCATCGACGCCGGTGGGGCAGGGGTGCCCACCACCGGTGAGGTCGAGGAGCTGCGGACGGTCAAGGACGAGCGCGAGATCGCCCTGCTGCGTGAGGCCTGCGAGATCACCACCTCGGCGCTGGGGTGGCTGCTCGACGAGCAGGTGCAGCCCGGCATCACCGAGGCGCGCCTGGCCCGCCTGCTCGAGGACCGGTTCCTCGACCTCGGCGCCGAGGGGGTCGCCTTCGACACGATCGTGGCCTCCGGGCCCAACGCGGCGATCCCGCACCATGCGCCCAGCGATCGGGTGCTGCAGCGCGGCGACATGCTCACCATCGACTGCGGCGCGCGGGTCGGTGGCTACCACGCCGACTGCACCCGCACCGTCGGGCTCGGCCACGTCCCCGACCTGCTCCACGACGTGCATCGGCTGGTCCAACAGGCCCAGGCGGCGGGGCGCAGCGCTGCCGTCGCGGGCGCGACCGGCGGGGATGTCGACGCCGCAGCACGGCAGGTGATCGACAAGGCCGGGTTCGGGCAGGAGTTCGTGCACGGCACCGGCCACGGCGTGGGCCTCGAGATCCACGAGGCCCCTGCGGTGGCCCGACGGGCGGCTGCTACGCTCGTCGCCGGCATGACGCTGACCGTCGAGCCCGGCGTGTATCTGCCTGGACTCGGCGGCGTCCGCATCGAGGACACCGTCGTGGTCAACGCGGACGGCCCAGCGACGCCCCTGACCGACCTTCCCCGCGAGCTCCGGCTGCTGTAGACACCCAGCCCGGGTGCGACGCCACGCGCCCGCTCGCAGCGGATGACACCCGCCCGCCCCCACCGTGACGAGGCATCACCCGTGGTCTCCACCAACAACCTCAAGAACGGCATGACCCTCCTCATCGACGACAAGCTCCAGCAGGTCGTCGAGAACGCCCACCACAAGCCCGGCAAGGGCCAGGCCGTGGTGCGCACCAAGCTCAAGGAGATCGAGACCGGCAAGATCGTCGAGCGCACCTTCCGTGCCGGCGAGGACCTCCAGCAGGCCATCGTCGAGCGCACCACCGTGCAGTACCTGTACCGGGAGGGCGAGGACTACGTGCTGATGGACAACGAGACGTTCGAGCAGCGTCTCGCGCCTCCGTCGGCCCTCGGCGACGCCGCCAACTACCTCGTCGAGGGCGACGAGCTCGAGATCCAGGTCTACGACGGCCGCATCGTCGGCGTCGACCTGCCGGCCTCCAAGGTGCTCGAGATCACCCACACCGACCCGGGCGTGGCCGGCAACACCGCCACCAGCGCCACCAAGCCGGCGACGCTGGAGACCGGCCTGGAGATCCAGGTGCCGCTGTTCATCGACACCGGCGAGAAGGTCAAGGTCGACACGCGCAGCGGCTCGTACATCTCCCGCGCGTCGTGATGGGCACCCGACACCGCCACGACACCCGCGATCCCCGGGCCGCACGCACCCGCGCGCTGAAGGTCCTGTTCCAGGCCGATGTGCGCGGGGAAACGGGTGAGTCCGCGCTGCGCCGGCTCACCGCCGACGACCGTGGCCGGGCCATCCTCGACGACCTCGACCTGGCCGACGCCGCCGAGGACGAGGCGGCGCGGATCCGTCGGCAGGCCGAGGCCGATGCCGCCGCCGATTCCACCGAGGAGCCGCTCGCGGCGCCACAGCTGGACGGCTTCACCCGGCAGCTCGTGCTCGGGGTCTCGGACCACCGCGACGAGATCGACGCCCTGATCGGCCGGCACGCACGCAGCTGGACGGTCGACCGCATGCCGGTGGTCGACCGGACCGTGCTGCGGTTGGCGACCTACGAGCTGCTCTACGAGGAGACGTCGGCGGCCGTGGTGATCAACGAGGCCCTCGAGCTCGCCAAATCCCTGTCGACCGAAGCATCGGGCCGCTACGTCAACGGCGTCCTCGAGGCCGTCCGCAAGGACGTCGCCGCGCGTCGCGAGCAGGACCGTCCCGGCGCCTGAACCGGGCTCCGTGAGCCTGGGCGGCGGGGTGTCGGCGTGGTTCGCTGGCGCCTACTGGTCCGAGGTCGTGCGACTGGGCGGCAGGGCGTGGCTCGTTGGCCCCCTAGCGATCCGAGGTCGTGCGCACCGACTGCAGTTCGGTCACCGTGACGGGCAGCGTGTCGACGGTGGGGTTGGCGACCTCGCCGAGGTCCTGACCGTTCCACTCGCCGCGCCAGTACGCCTCGACCACGATCTCGCGCTCACCGGTGTCGGCGTAGGCGTGCCGGACGTCGCCGTCGGGGTAGGGGCCGCCCTGGCTCTGGGTCTCTGTGGTGTGGCCCTCGTCCCAGTGGATGACGTACCGGGCGGTCGCGACGATCTCCTCGCCAAGGCAGGTCACCAGCGCCGGATTGTCGCCGCCGATTTCGAGGTAGCCGGCCATGCCGGTCATCGCGCTGTTCTCCGGCGCCATGTGCAGGGGACTG
>SKLC01000359.1 GCA_007123425.1 Nitriliruptoraceae bacterium | reverse complement strand
GTGGTCGACCGCGGCCTCCTGCCCGACCCGCTGCTGCGGCGCGTCATCCGGGTCCTGCTGCGGCGGCGGCTGACGCAGCTGGGCCCCGACGACCTCGAGGCGCGCTCCGAGCGGCTGCGAGCCGTGGTGGGCGAGCTCTCCCGCGGCCCCGTGGCCGAGATGAGCCATGACGCCAACGAGCAGCACTACGAGGTGCCCACCGAGCTGTTCGAGCTCATGCTCGGCCCGCACCTGAAGTACTCCAGCGGGTACTGGCCCGACGGTGTGGCCACGCTCGCGCAGTCCGAGGTGGCGATGCTCGAGCTCACCTGCGAGCGGGCCCGGCTCGCCGATGGGCAGGACGTGCTCGACCTCGGCTGCGGCTGGGGGAGCCTGAGCCTGCACATCGCCCGCCGCTTCCCGGCCTCCCGGGTGGTGGCCGTGTCCAACTCGCACACCCAGCGCGAGCACATCGAGAAGGTCGCGGCGCTCGAGGGCCTGGACAACCTCACGGTGCTCACCGCCGACGTGAACGACCTCGGGGTCACCGTGGGCACCGAGGTGGTGGCCGCCGAGGCCTTCGACCGGGTGGTGTCGGTCGAGATGTTCGAGCACGTGCGCAACCACGCGGAGCTGACCCGGCGCATCGCCGGGTGGCTGCGCCCCGGTGGCCAGCTCTTCGTGCACGTGTTCGCCCATCGGGCCGAGGCCTACCCCTTCGAGGTCGGTCGATCCGCGGACTGGATGGCCCGGCACTTCTTCACCGGCGGGATCATGCCCTCGGCCGACCTGCTGCCGCGGGTCGCGCGCGGACTCGAGGTGACCGACCAGTGGGCGGTCTCCGGGGAGCACTACGCCCGCACCCTGCGGGCCTGGCTCGCGCGGCTGGACGCCGAGGCCGTCCGGGCCCGGGCCCTGCTGGGCGCGGCCTACGGCGCTCGCAGCGGCGCGGCGTGGCTGCGGCGCTGGCGGGTGTTCACCATGGCCTGCGAGGAGCTGTTCGCCTTCCGCGGCGGGCAGGAGTGGCACGTCAGCCACCACCTGCTCACCCGACCACTGCCGGCCGGGCCCGGCCGGCAGGCCTGACCCGGGCGAGGCCCTCACGCGGATCGGTCGAACGGTCGGTGCGCCCTGCGGCGCCGCCGCGTCGACGGTGGTGCCCTCGGGCTACGGCCCCGCGCAGCACCCGAGCTGGAGTCACCATGCCCGTCGCCGTCGCCGCCGACGCCGCCCGCCGCTTCGAGGAGGCGTGCGAGCACGCGCGCATCTCAAGGGACACCCACGAGCTCCTCATGCGGCCCAAGTCCTCCCTCGAGGTCGCGATCCCGCTGCGACGCGACGACGGCTCGCTCGAGGTGTACGCCGGCTACCGCGTGCGCTTCGACGACACGCGGGGCCCCGCCAAGGGCGGCATCCGCTTCCACCCGGACGTCGACCCGCAGGAGGTGACCACGCTCGCCTTCTGGATGACCTGCAAGACGGCCGTGATGGACCTGCCCTTCGGGGGCGGCAAGGGCGGGGTCGCCGTCGACCCCAAGCAGCTCTCGGCCGCGGAGCTCGAGCGCCTCTCCCGGGCCTACGTCGCCGCGGTCGCCGATGTGCTCGGCGCCGACGTCGACGTTCCCGCCCCCGACGTGGCCACCGACGAGATGGTGATGGGCTGGATGGCCCACGAGCTGGCCCGGATCCGGCGAGGGCACCAGCCCGCGGCGGTCACCGGCAAGCCCCTCGCCCTCGGGGGCATCCCCGGGCGCAGCAGCGCGACGTCCGAGGGCGCCTTCCACGTGCTCGAGGAGCTGCGCGCGTCCCTGCTGGGCGACCTCGACGAGCCCAGCGTGGCGATCCAGGGCTTCGGCAATGCCGGCGCACAGCTCGCGAGCCGCCTGGCCGGCGCGGGCTACCGGGTGGTCGCCGTCAGCGACTCGTCGGCCGCCGTGCACGATGACGACGGCCTCGACGTCGAGGCGCTGCGCGCGCACAAGGACCGCACGGGCTCGCTCCAGGACCCGCCCAGCGGCGAGCAGCTCGACGCCGGGCGGGTGCTGACCCTCGACGTCGACGTGCTGGCACCCGCCGCGCTCGAGGGCGCCGTCCACGAGGGCAACGCCGCCGACGTTCGCGCGCGGATGATCCTCGAGGTCGCCAACGGCCCCGTCACGGCGGCGGCCGACACGATCCTCGACGAGGCGGGCGTGCAGCTCGTGCCCGACATCCTCGCCAACGCCGGCGGGGTCACGGTCAGCTGGTTCGAGTGGATCCAGGGTCGGCAGGGCGAGCAGTGGAGCGCCGAGGACGTCGCCGAACGCCTCGAGGCGCGGATGCTGCGCGAGACGGGGGCGGTGGTCCGCATCGGCCAGGAGCGAAACCTGCCGCTGCGCACCGCGGCCTACGTCCACGCCCTCGAGCGGCTGACCGAGGCCATCGATGCCACCGGCACGGCGGAGCTGTTCTCCGGCGGATGACGGCGCACCGCCGCCCTCGTCAGCCCGTGGGGACGCCACCGGTGGCGGGAGCGTCGGCGGGCGCGGTCACCGTGCCGTCGTCCGCGCCGTCGCCGCGGCGCAGGCGACGGACGAGCCAGACCCCGTAGGTGGCCAGCGCGAGCAGCGCGAAGCTGAACCACTGCAGGGCGTAGGAGAGGTGGTTGGCCTCGTCGAGCTCCGGATCGCCGAGCCGCAGGGGCAGCTCGCCGTCCGGCCCGGGCTCCTGCAGGCGCAGCACCATCGGGAACAGCTCGCCCTCCACCTGGCGGTCGAGGCGCTCGGTGTCGGCGTGGAAGACCCGCTCGAGCGTGCCCTCCTCGGGGTCCTGGGCGCCGAAGCCGGGCTGGGGGACCGACGGCTCGAGCAGGCCGGTGACCGTGACCTCGCCCGAGGGCGGTGGTGCCTGGTCCAGCGGGGGCTCGTCGAAGCCCGCCGGGACCCAGCCCCGCAGCACCAGGACGGGAGTGCCGTCGGCGAGCTCGAACGGCGTGAGGACGTAGAGGCCCTGGTTGCCCTGATGGCTCTGGTTGCGCTGGACCACCTCCTCCTCGGCCCGGAAGGTGCCCGTCGCCTCGACCCGGCGGTACTCGAGCTCCTCGGTGTCCACCGTCCTCGCGGTCAGCTCGTCGAGGGTGACCGGCGCGGCCGCCATCTGCTGCTCGGTCAGCGCGTTGTGGTCCCGCGCCTGCTGGAGGCGGTCCCACTGCCACAGGCCGGCCGTGACGCAGCCCGCGGCGACCACGAGCACCAGCAGGTGGGAGAGGAGCATGCGCGGAGCGAGCAGCGTGCGGAGCATCGCCGACAAGCGTACCGCCGTCGGTGCCGGCATCGGCCTCCGGCCGACAGGCAGCGGCCACGGGCCCGTCGCTTCGCGGCGCTCGGCCTCGTCCGTGCCAACCCGCTGACCGGGCCCGTCCGGGTCGTGGGCGGGCGACGGGGAGGTCTGCGGGACGGCGGTGGAGACCTCGGCCCGCTGCGGCTGCGGGTCGGGCTGGACAAGGGCGCCGCGCCGGGCTCACCGCGGCTCGAGCTGCCGCCGGAGGCCCCCCGCGAGGTGGGGCCCGGACCGTCACGACCGGGGTGGGGCCCGACCTCTACGCGAGGGCGCGGGACGCCACCCGGCAGATGATCGACCATCTCGCCGCGACCGCCGGTCTGGCGCCCGAGGACGCCTACGCGCTGTGCTCGGCGGCTCAGCGGCGATGCTCGGCGTGGTCGCCCCACACCGGCCGCCCGTCGGGCCCGTACAGGGGGAGCCCGGCGTCCTCGTCGTCACCTGTGGCGTCCCGCGCGGGGCTGGTGCCCTCGAACGGTGGCGCGGGCTCGGGCACGAGCTCCGCCGTGGGATCGTCGTCAACCAGGTCGCGGAACGCGGACCGCGTGTCCTCACCGGCCGTGGTGCCCGTTCCCACGAGCGTCTCGAAGAGGTCGCGGGTGGCCAGCAGGATGGCGCGGGCACGCTCGGTGTCGATGCCGGCGCGCGTTCGCTCGTCCCGGTCCTCGCACACGGTGCGGTAGCGGTCGAGCGCCCGAGGATGATCGATGCCGACTCCGGCCAGGGGGTCGTCGCCGGTCGTGGGATAGCCCTTGGCCGCAGCGACCTCGAGGACCATCGCGTCGCCGCGCCGGGTGGCCTCAACTGGGTCGTCGACGAAGCTGGCCTGCAGCGCTTCCCAGCGGGAGCGCAGCCGCTCGCGCTCACCCTCCTCGAGGTCCCGGACCTGGTAGCGCCGCCGCTCGGCCTCCCGGGCGAGCAGCTGCCGGTCCGCACCGCGCCGCGAGCCCGCCCGCCGGGCGGTGTGGTCGTACTCCGCG
>SKLC01000041.1 GCA_007123425.1 Nitriliruptoraceae bacterium | reverse complement strand
TCATCGGTGGCATGGGGCCCGGCTGCCAGTTCGGCCAGCGTGATCGCGGCGATGGCCGGCTCCGCCGGCAGCTGCTCTGGCGATACACGTTCCAGCGAGATCACCACGGAGGTGTCCAGCAAGCCGCGTGGGGTGAGGCCCGAAGGCAGGTCGCTCACGCCTGGGGCTCGACGTCCTGGTCTACGACCTCGTCGAGCTCCTCACGCAGTCGCTGCTCCTCCACCTGTGGAGCGCCACGGAACGCCTCGAGCAGGAGCTCCCGTGCGACGAACCGGCGACGCGCCGGCCGCAGCTCCCCGACGGGAACACCGTTGCGGGTCACGATGAAGTCCTCGCCTCGGTCGAGGGCACGCATGATCTCGCCGCTGTCGTTGCGGAACTCGCGCTGCGTGATCGTCCTGGTCATGCCGCCAGGCTACCTGAGGTAGCACGGGCGCTACAGCGCTGTAGCACGAGAGCTACGATCAGGGGTGAAGGGCGTCATTTCTGGTGCGACTCGGCCCCGCTTGGGCTCCAGCCGAGTCCTGGTCTATGGGTGCCCTCTGGGTGGCATTTCGTGACCCCGTCTTGGTGCGCTGGTCGGCCTTGCCGGTCAGGCCGACCAGTTCGATCCATTCGGCGATGTCACGCGGGCGCGGATAGAAGCCCGCCTGCGGTCCGTGCTGTCCGTCGGTCCGCCCTCCTCCACGCCCGAACGCTGGTGATCGCTCGCGAATCATCGCGTGAGGGTGTGCGAAAGGGGTGCCATTCGAGTCCGCGCAGCCGGCGATGCCGCTTGGATGTCCTCACGGCCCGTCCACTCTTGGAAGCGAGACCACCATGTTCAGCCTCCTGGGTTTCATCATCCTCGGCATCGTCGCCGGCTACCTCGGCCGCCTGATCATGCCGGGAGAGCAGAAGATGGGGTTCTTGGCGACGACCGGGCTGGGGATGGTCGGGTCGGTCGTGGGAGGCCTGCTCGGGTCGCTGATCTTCGAGGGAGATCTCGACTTGAGCCCCGCCGGCTTCATCGGTGCGATCATCGGCGTGCTGATCGTGCTCTTCGTGCTCGAGCGAACGGGCAAGGTCGGCGGCGACTGAACACGAAAGGGGACGTTTGATGGGGCGACCGGCGACGGTGGCGCTCACGCTCGGAGCCGGCGGCGCGCGCGGATACGCCCACATCGGGGTGATCGAAGCGCTCGAGGAACGTGGCTATGAGATCGTCACGGTCGCGGGGACCTCGATGGGAGCGCTGGTCGGCGGCCTCCATGCCACCGGGAGCCTGCAGGCCTACGCCGACTGGGCCCGCACGCTGACCCAGCGTGACGTGCTCCGACTCCTCGACCCCACCCTGCGGGGGCCCGGGGCCATCCGCGCGACCAAGGTGTTCGCCAAGGTCGCCGAGCTCCTGGGCGACGTCCGCATCGAGGACCTCCCGATTCCCTACACGGCGGTGGCCACCGATCTGCTCG
This sequence comes from Nitriliruptoraceae bacterium, assembly GCA_007123425.1. Taxonomy (GTDB): domain Bacteria; phylum Actinomycetota; class Nitriliruptoria; order Nitriliruptorales; family Nitriliruptoraceae; genus SKLC01. The sequence continues at coordinate 2,830 of SKLC01000041.1, read as the reverse complement.
CCGGGAAGGAGGTCTGGTTCCAGCGCGGTCCGCTGGCGCCCGCCATCCGTGCCTCCATCGCGCTGCCGCGGTTCATCACCCCGGTCGTCATCGGGGGGCGCCTCCTGGCCGACGGCGGGATGATGAACCCCATCCCGGTGGCCGCCACCGCTGCCACGCCCGCCGACCTCACGATCGCCGTGTCGCTGGCGGAGGAGCACGTGACCGGCCGGAACAAGCCGGCCACGAACGTCTCGTCGTCGCTCGAGGAGCTCGAGGACGTCGACGAGGCTGCCGTCAGCGAGACCACCTCGCTCCTCGACAGCGAGCGTGTGCGCAGCCTGGTCGACTGGTTCACCGACGGGCGGCTCGACCCCCAGGCGCCGGTCGATCACGAGCCGGTCGAGGACGCGCCCGAGGACTGGGGCCTGCAGCCCCCACCCGCGGGGCTGCGGACCCGCGACGTCATGCAGCTGTCGCTCGATGCGCTCCAGGGCGTCGTCACCCGCTACCGGCTGGCCGGCTATCCGCCCGATCTGCTCGTCACGATCCCCCGTGCGGCCTGCCGGACCTTCGACTTCCACCGGGCGAGCGAGCTCATCGCGCTCGGGCGTGACCGCATGCTCGAAGCGCTCGACGGAGAACGGTCCACCCCGTGGGCCTGAGTCAGCGCCCGCCGCGGGCCCGGTGGTCCAGGTCGCACGCCGGGGCGCGACGTGCGACGGCCTTGGCGACCAGTGGTGAGGTGATCATCTGCACCACCGCGAACACCACCGAGGGGAGCGCGACCTCCTCGGGCAGCCCGGAGGCGAACACGACGACGGCGGCGATGCTGAACTCCTTCTTGGAGGTGGTGAACAGCATCGCGGTGCGGTCTGCCGTCCGCGACAGCAGGGGGGTGGTGGCCCAGCCCAGGAGATAGCCGAACACGTTGAGGGCCAGGGCGACCCCGCCGGCGGCGGCGATCATGCCGGGTCGGGCCAGGATCTCCTCGGCGCTGGGGCCGACCACGGCGAGCACGAGCAGCAGGTAGGCGCTCGACGCGGTGGCCGACAGCGCCGGCTCGACCGGCTCGACCCGCGACGCCCAGCGCGTGCGGATCGCCACTCCGGCGACCGTCGGGATGACGACGGTGGCAGCCAGCTGGCCCATCAGCGCGCCCACGGGCACGTCGAGCTCCACGCCGGTGTAGAGCAGGAACAGCGCCGGCACGAGGATCGGGGCCAGGGCGGTGTTGACGGCGTTGAGCACGGTGGCCAGTGCCACGTTGCCGCGTGCGATGTAGACCAGCAGCGGGGAGGACACGTCGGTGGGCAGCGTGCCGACCAGCGCGAACCCGAGTCCGAACGAGCCCGTCCCGAACGCCAGCCGTCCCAGGGCATAGCCGGCCAGGCTCATCGGCCCGTAGACCAGCCCGGTCGCCAGCGCCTGCACGCCCGGCCGTCGCAGCACGCGTCGCAGCGTGGCCAGATCGAAGGTCATGGCCACCGCCAGCATCAGCAGCGCCAGCAGCGGGGTGACCAGCCCGCTGAGCGCCACGCCCACGTCGGGAACGAGCAGGCCGGTCACCGCCGCGACCAGCACCAGCGGCAGCAGGTTGTTCTCTACGGCCCGCAGCCGCTCGACGCCCCTCACGGTGCCTGTGCGCTGGCCACCATCGCCTGGGCCTCCGGGTGCTCGGCGAGCATGTCGCTGAGCACCGCCAGCTGCCGCCCCAGCTCTGCGGCCCGTCCACGCGCCGCCAGCACGTCGGCGAGCCAGCGCACGCCGTCGTGGTAGAGGCTCGCGTCGTCGAGCAGCACCGCGGCCTCGAGATGAGCGAGGTGGATCTCCAGCTCCTCGACCACGCTCCCGATGGCGCCGCCGTCGGGAGGCGCGACGCTCGGTGCGGGATCGGGCGGGGCGGGATCGAAGCCCAGGGCCTGGGCGATCGCGTCGACCAGCGGCCGGCGGGCAGCGTGGAGCTCCGCGGCGGCGCGGGTCTGCAGCGAGGGTCGGGAAAGCAGCGATGGCGGGCCCTGCTCGTGCCAGGAGATGAGCAGCTCCGTGGCCAGCTCCGGGGAGGCGGCGTAGCCGTCGGCGCCGAGCTGGCGCGCGCGGGCCTCGGTCACCGCCTGACCCCCCACCAGCGCTGGCAGCCCGGCAGCATGTGCCGCGGCGACGGTGCGGGCCGCACCGGGCAGGTGCCGCGACAGCGTGACGCTGATGGCCAACGCCTCCACGCCCGCATCGGGGAGCGCGCGCACGAGGTCCGTCGGCGGCACCGACCCGCCGAGGAAGTGAACACGCAGCCCGGCCCGCTCCATCGTGCGGGTGGCCAGCCGTGCTGGGAGCACGTGCCACTCGCCGTCGGCGGCCACCATGGCCACGGTGCCCCGCGGTGGCTCGGGAGCGACCCACCGCTCGTCGAGGGCGGCCAGCACCGCCTCCGCGATGGCCGTGGCGGTGTGCTCCTGGGCCACCGTCCACTGGTCGGCCTGCCAGAGCGCCCCGACGTGGCGCTGGGCGTCGCCCACGATGTCGGTGAGCAGGTCCGGGTCGACGCCGGCCTCCACCAGCTCGCGGGTGCGACGCACGGCTCCCGCCCGATCGGCCATCGCGTACCGGTCGACGAGCTCGGCGATGGCGGCCGCGCGGTCGAGCTCAACCATCCGGCGTGCCTCTCCCCGGCGTCGCCGTGGGCGACGGTGAGCCGACGCCCGGCCCGGTCTGCGGCAGCAGCTGCCGGGCGAGCTCGGCGAGCCGTGCCGCGCCGTCGTGGTCGACCGACACCTGCGCGGACCGGATGGCGGCCTCATCGCGCATCGCGGGATCGACGTCGCGCCGCCAGGCCTCCTGCACGGCCGCGGTG
>SKLC01000040.1 GCA_007123425.1 Nitriliruptoraceae bacterium | reverse complement strand
TCGAGGAGGAGGAGCCCGCGGCCGAGGAGCAGGCGCCCGATCCCGGGCCCCAGCCGGACCCGGCCGCCGTGGCCGACCCGTGCGCCCCGCACCGGGGCACGGAGGGGCAGCCGCTGCTCGACCCGGTGGCCCCCGTCGACGGGCAGCGGGTGAGCGGGCAGTTCGAGCTCGCCGGGTGCGGCCGTGTCTACGAGGGCACGGTGCGCTATCGCATCCTCGACGCGGGCGGTGCCGTGCTCGTCGACGACTTCACCACCGCGACCGCCGGGGGCCCCGAGCTCGGGGAGTTCCGTGAGAGCGTCAGGGTGGGCCAGGTCACGGGCGAGCTCACCCTGGAGGTCTTCTGGGAGAGCCCGGCGGACGGCTCGGAGCAGGACCGCACGGCGATCACCATCCACGCCGAGTGACGAGCGGGGCGGGGACCGGGGCCCGCCCCGCTGCTCACATCCGGAAGACGCCGTAGTCGGGGGACTCGACGGGGGCGTGGGCGCTCGCGGCCAGCGCCATGCCCACCACGTGCCGGGTGTCGGCCGGGTCGATCACCCCGTCGTCCCACAGCCGGGCGGTGGCGTAGTAGGGATGGCCCTGGGTCTCGTACTGCTCGCGGATCGGGGCCTTGAAGGCCTCCTCGTCGTCCTGCGACCATGACTCGCCGCGGGCCTCGAGCCCGTCACGGCGCACGGTGGCCAGCACGCTGGCCGCCTGCTCGCCGCCCATGACCGAGATGCGGGCGTTGGGCCACGCCCACAGGAACCGGCCCCCGTAGGCGCGGCCGCACATCGCGTAGTTGCCGGCACCGAAGGAGCCGCCGATGAGCACGGTGAGCTTGGGGACCGTCGAGCAGGCCACCGCGGTGACCATCTTGGCGCCGTCCTTGGCGATGCCGCCGGCCTCGTACTCGCGGCCGACCATGAACCCCGAGATGTTCTGCAGGAACAGCAGCGGGGTCCGGCGCTGGTTGCAGAGCTCGATGAAGTGGGCGCCCTTGAGCGCCGACTCGGAGAACAGGATCCCGTTGTTGGCCACGATGCCGACGGGATAGCCGTGGATCGAGGCGAAGCCGCAGACCAGGGTGTCGCCGTACAGCGGCTTGAACTCGTGGAAGCGCGAGCCGTCGACGACCCGCGCGATGACCTCGCGCACGTCGTAGGGCTGGCGCACGTCGGTGGGCACGATCCCGTAGAGCTCGGCGGGGTCGTAGCGCGGCTCCTCGGACTCGCCGGGGGTGAGCCAGGGCTGCTCGGTGGCCAGCGTCGCCACGGCGTCACGGGCGATCGAGAGCGCGTGGCGGTCGTCGACGGCGAGGTGGTCGACCACCCCGGAGACGCGGGCGTGGACCTCGCCGCCGCCGAGCTCCTCGGCGGTGACCTCCTCGCCGGTGGCGGCCTTGACCAGCGGCGGGCCGCCGAGGAAGATCGTGCCCTGCTCGGCGACGATGACCGACTCGTCGCTCATGGCCGGCACGTAGGCGCCCCCGGCCGTGCAGGAGCCCATGACCACGGCGACCTGGGGGATGCCCGCGCCCGACATCGTGGCCTGGTTGTAGAAGATGCGCCCGAAGTGGTCCCGGTCGGGGAACACCTCGTCCTGGCGGGGCAGGAACGCGCCACCCGAGTCCACGAGGTAGATGCAGGGCAGCCGGTTGGCCGCGGCGACCTCCTGGGCCCGCAGGTGCTTCTTGACCGTCATGGGGTAGTAGGTGCCGCCCTTGACGGTGGCGTCGTTGGCCACCACCACGCAGGTGTGGCCCCGCACGCGCCCGATGCCGGTGATCAGGCCCGCCGCGGGCGCCTCGTCGTCGTACATGCCGGTGGCCGCCAGCGGCGAGAGCTCCAGGAAGGGGCTGCCGGGGTCGAGCAGCGTGGTGACCCGCTCGCGGGGCAGCAGCTTGCCGCGCTCGACGTGCCGTCGCCGGGATGCCTCGGATCCGCCCATCGCCACCTGCTCGAGCCGCTCGCGGAGGTCGGCGGCCAGGGCCGCATGGTGCTCGCGGTTGGCGGTGAAGGCGGCCGAGGTGGGATCGACGGCCGTGGGCAGGGTCTTCATCGGATTCGGCTCCTCGCCGTGGGTGTCAGCCGCCGAGGCGCTGCTTGACGAGCGCCGACACCCGCGAGCCCTCGGCGCGACCCTGTACGCGTGACATCACGGTCTTCATGACCTGCCCCATCTGCGTGACGTCGCTGGCGCCGACCTCGGCGATCGCCTCGTCGACGAGGCCGGCGAGCTCCTCGTCGGTGAGCTGCTCGGGCAGGTAGGCCTCGTAGACGGCCGCCTCCGCCTCCTCGGCCTCGGCCTGCTCGGTGCGGTCCGCGTCGCGGTAGGCGGCGGCCGCCTCGCGCCGGCGCTTGACCTCGCTGGCCAGGATCCGCTCCACCTCGGCGTCGTCGAGCGTGCCCTGGGCTCCGTGGCCGTCGGCGATGGCCTGGTTCTTGAGCGCGGAGACGAGCATCCGCAGCGCGGAGGTGCGGGCCTTGTCCCGGGCCTTCATGGCGGCGCTCAGGTCGGCGGTGATCTGCTCGTGGAGGGACACGGTGGCGGCCTTGGTCGACGACGCCGTGAAGCCTACGAGATGGGTGCGCGCCGCATCGCCACACCGCGGACGATCCGGTGCGCGCACGAGCGAGGGCCCTTCCCGGGGGGCGGGAAGGGCCCTCGTCGGTCGTCCTGCTCGTCCTACTCGTCGCGCTCGTCGTCGCTGGCGGCCTCGGCGACGGTCTCGGCGGACTTGCGGGCGGAGGTCGCCGCGGCCTTGACCTGGGTGGCAGCCGTCTCGGCCTGCTCACGGCCGGCCTCGGCGGCGACGGAGCCGGTCTTGACGACCGAGGTGATCGCGCCCTTGACCTGGCTGCGGGTGTTGTCGGTCTGGTCCAGGATGCGCTTCACGCGCTCGTCGGAGCGCCAGGTCTCGGCGACCTTGCGGCCCTCGGCGGCCTTGCCGTCGAGGCGCTGCTCGAAGGTGTCGAGCCAGGCCTGCAGGTCCTTGCTGACGCGGACGCGCACGTCCTTGACCGTGGTCTCCACCCGGCCCGGGACATCGGTGCGCAGGTCCTTGACGCGCTCGGGGGCCTCCTTGGCCGCCTTCTCGACGTCGCCCCGCAGGCCCTCGAGCCGGCTGGGCAGCCCGCGAGCGAGCTCGACCGCGTCGTGTGCGACGCCGGCCGCCGCGTAGCCCACGTCCCCGAGGAGCGTCTGGGGGTCGCGCTCGAGCAGGCGCGGCGCACGCTTGGTGGTGGCGGCCTTGCTCGTGGTCGTCTTCTTGGCGGTGGTCGCCTTCTTGGCCGTCGCCTTCTTGGCGGTGGCCTTCTTGGCGGTGGCCTTCTTCGTGGTCTGCGTGGTCTGCGTGGCGGCCATGGGGTGCCTCCTTGGCGGGAGTCGGGGCCGGGCAGGCGGTCCGATGGGGGGACGGAGCGGGAGCCGGGCGAGGCACGTGGGAGCGGGAGCCTCGTGCACCGTCCCCCCGTCGGACCGTCCGCCGGCCGAGCGGGGTGCTTGCTAACTACTGTACGCACTTCTGCTAGCAATTGCAAGCACTGAGCCGCTGCTCATGCCCCGTAGCGCGCGCTGCACGCATGGCCGTGCGAGCGCCGGCGTCCCGCGGGCCGGTGCCGGGTGCCGGGCCCGGTCAGCCCGCGAGGTGGAGCTCGAGCTCCGGCCCCAGCACCGTCCACACCGGGCCCATGCGCAGGTCGAAGATCCGCTCCGCGACCGTGGTCATGTCGGCCCACCAGTCGGGGGCCTGCTCCCGGACACTCCCGGGGACCAGGACGTCCACGCAGGCGCCGAAGGGTCGCTCGCTGCTCGCGACCCCCACGATCCGGTAGCCGCCGGTGACGAGGTCGTCCACGGGCACCGGCACGAGCGAGGGATGGCCCACCGTGACGGTCAGGACCTGGCCGGCCGGGGCGGGGGGCAAGCGCGTCGCCCAGTCGGGGCCCTGGGCGCGCAGGCGCACGAGGACGGCGCCGTCGGGCACGGTCGGGTGCGCTCGCGCGGTCACGCTGCCTCCGAGGCGGGGATCGGCCTTCGCGGGGTCGGTCGGGGGTTCGGTGTGGTCGCAGGTCGGTCGGGGCAGCGCATGGTCGCATCCCGGTCGCGGCGAGTCACGCACCCGTGCCGAGTAGCCTGCGATGGCCCGGCAGGTCGGCAGGAGCAGGTGTGGGCAGGATCGCCGTGCTCGGCGCGGGCGGCCAGACAGGCCGGGCGCTGCTCGACGAGCTGACGACGGCGGGGCACCGGGTGGTCGCCCTCACGCGCCATCCCGAGCACCTGGGCGCGCGGCATCCG
>SKLC01000252.1 GCA_007123425.1 Nitriliruptoraceae bacterium | reverse complement strand
GACCCTCGCCCGCGACCTGATCAACACCCCGCCGCAGGACAAGCGGCCGCCGCAGCTGGCCGATCGCGTGGCCGCCGAGCTCGAGGGCACCGGCGTCGAGGTGCGGGTCCTGGACGAGGCCGCGCTGGAGGCCGGGGGCTACGGCGGGCTGCTCGGCGTCGGGCAGGGCTCCAGCGAGCCCCCGCGGCTGGTGGAGCTGCGCTGGGCGCCCGAGGGCGCGACCCGGCACGTCGCCCTGGTCGGCAAGGGCATCACCTTCGACACCGGCGGCATCTCGCTCAAGCCCAGCACCGCGATGGAGACGATGAAGCTGGACATGGCCGGCGCCGCCGCGGTGGCCGCCATCCTCAAGGCGGTGGCTGCGCTGAAGCTGCCGATCCAGGTCACTGGGCTGCTGGCCTGCGCGGAGAACATGCCCTCGGGCACCGCGACCCGCGTCAGTGACGTGCTGACCATCCGCGGCGGGACCACGGTCGAGGTCATCAACACCGACGCCGAGGGGCGCCTGGTGCTGGCCGACGCGCTCGTGCACGCCAGCGAGCTCGAGCCCGACGCGATCGTGGACGTGGCCACGCTCACCGGCGCCGCCCAGGTCGCCCTCGGGGACCGCATCGGCGCGCTGATGGCGGGCGACGACGAGCTCGCCGACGCCCTGCTGGCGGCGGGTGCGCAGGCCGGCGAGCCCTTCTGGCGCCTCCCGCTGGCCTCCGACGAGTACGGCGAGGAGCTCAAGGGCGACATCGCCGACCTCAAGAACGCGGGCTGGAAGGGAGCGGGCACCGTGCGGGCGGGGCTGTTCCTCAACGAGTTCGTCGGCGAGGGCATCCCGTGGGCCCACCTCGACATCGCCTCGGTGTCGTGGACCGACGCCGCCCGCGGCTATCTCGCCAAGGGCGGCACCGGCGTCCCGGTGCGCACGCTGCTGACCTGGCTGCGCCAGGCGGGCTGATCGCTGCTCGGCTCGGCGGGCCCGACCGACTCGGTGACTGACTCGCCTGGCTGCGCGGCCGCCAGCGTGGCCGCCGCCAGCGGCCGACCGGCGGCCCGCTAGTCGACGCTGGGCTTGCGTGCCGGCCGCTCGGTCAGTGTCCTGTCGAGGGTGATCGGCGGGCCCCCGAGCCCACCTGTTGCCTCGGGCCGGTGTGTGCAATCGTCGGGGAGCCCGATCAGGAGCCGACCGCCGTGCCCGTCAATTCCCTCCACGACCGCTACCTCGAGCTGCTGTTCGCGCACATCGAGCGCGGTGCCCACCCCAGTCACGCCTTCCTCGACCGGGTGGAGGCCGCGATCACCGACCGGGAGACGGCGGAGCGGTACGTGAACCTGCTGCTCGAGCTGGTGGAGCGGCAGCGGCACCCGAGCCTGCGCATCCTCGATCGCGCCGGCGCGGTGATGGCCGCCACGGCCGTGGCCGACGTCGCCGAGGAGGTCGGCTTCCCGTGAGCCGGGTCAGCCGGGGACACGAGGTCCGCGCCGCCCACACGGCGCTCCGGCCTCCGTCGCCACACCCGGTATCGGCAGCGCGCATCCCAGCACGCGTCCCACCCCACGCACCACGATCGCCATCCCCAGGGCACGACGCCCCTCGAGTTCAAGCACGTCACCGACGCACGTCCGACCGTCAGGAGCAAGCATGGTCGCCGCATCCGCCCCTCCCGTCATGCGCAACGCCGGGACCGTCTCCCGCCGCCCCGCCTCCGGCAGCCTCGCCGAGGTCATCGACATCATCCTCGACAAGGGGCTGGTGCTCGACGTCTACGCGCGCGTCTCGCTGGTGGGCATCGAGCTGCTCACCGTCGACGTCCGCGTGGTGATCGCCAGCGTCGACACCTACCTGCACTTCGCCGAGGCCACCAACCGCCTGGACCTGCGCGGTCAGTCCGAGGAGCGCGATCAGGACCTCGGTGATCTCGTCGGCGGGATGAGCTCGCAGAAGGCCGAGGGCGCGATCGAGGGCGGTGTCGACAAGATCAAGTCCGTCTTCGGCAGCGACGACCGCGAGGAGCAGGAGCAGGAAGAGGACAGCTGATGCCGTTGCTCCTGCACGGCCTGCTCGAGGCGTCGCGACGCGAGGCCGTCGCCGACGGCTCGCTCGACGCGCACGTCGGCGGCGAGGTGGAGCTCGTCGACGAGGGGCGGCTGCTGGCCGTGGTCACCCCCACCGACGACCCCGAGGTGCTGCCCAGCCGCGCCAACCTCATGGCGCACACGCGCCTGCTGGAGGCGCTGGCGGCCCGGGTCACGGTCGCGCCGGTGCGCTTCGGCGTCGTCGTCGACGACCACGACGCCCTGACCGCCACGATGCGTGAGCGCCACGACCACCTGCTCGAGGTGCTGGGGCGCCTCGCCGGCCACCGTGAGTTCCGGCTGCGTGGCCGCTACGAGCAGGACGAGGTGGTCCGGGAGGTGCTGGCCGCCGACGAGCGGGCGGCGCGGCTGAAGGGCGCGCAGGGGGTGGACGCCCGCATGGAGCTCGGTGAGCGGATCGTGGCCGGCATCGAGGCCCGGCGCGACACGGACCGGGAGCGTGCCCTGGCGGCCCTCGACGAGCACGTCACCGACGTCGCCGTCGGGGCGCCCGCCGAGCCGCTCGACGCCTTCACCGTGTCGCTGCTGATCGACGAGCAGCGCCAGGCCGCCTTCGACGCCGCCCTGGACGACCTGGGTGCCCGGGTGGCGCCCACGCTGGCGCTGGAGCTCGTCGGGCCCGTGCCGCCGTTCAGCTTCGTGGACGTCGGGGGGCCGTGATGGGGCTGCTGAGCGCGCTGACCTGGCCGGTCACCGGCCCTGCACGGGGTGGCTGGTGGGTCCTGCAGCAGATCGTCAGCGCCGCGGAGGCCGAGATCTACGACGAGGGCAGGATCGTCGCCGAGCTGCGTGCGCTGACCGCGGAGGTCGAGTCGGGGCGCATCAGCGAGGACGAGCACGCGGCCGCCGAGGAGGTGCTGCTCGAGCGCCTGATGGAGGCCCGAGCCCGCCGACACGAGCAGATCAAGGACGCACCATGGTGAGCACGGATCAGACCAAGCAGGAGCTCCAGGAGGAGCTCCGCCGCCGCGACCTGCCCGTCTCGGGCTCCAAGCAGGAGCTCCTCGACCGCCTGCAGGAGCACGACGAGGACGGTGGGGATCAGGACGACGCCGAGCCGGACCAGCACGACGGTGCCGAGGAGGCGTCGACGGAGGCCGACGGCGACCGGAGCAGGCCGGGCGGGCTGCCCGCGGGCCAGGTCGCCCGGCTCGCCGCCCGCCATCTCGCCTCGCTGACCCGGCGCCGGATCGAGGCGATCTCCGGGCTGGCCCGTGACGAGGACGGGTGGCGCGTCGAGGTCGAGGTGGTGGAGGTCTCCCGGGTGCCGTCGTCCACCGACGTGCTGGGCACCTACGCCGTGTGGGTCGACCGGGAGGGCGAGCTCATCAGCTACGAGCGCGTGGAGCGCTTCGTCCGCGGCCAGGCCAGTCACGGGGAGGGCTGAGCATGAGCGACCATCCCTACGGGCGCCCCATGGCGCCCCGCGCCAATCCACCGCGGCCCAACCCCCGGCCCGCCGCCGGTGGCGGCCCGCAGGGCCTGGGCGACGTGCTCGAGCGGGTGCTCGACAAGGGCCTGGTGATCGCCGGTGACGTGCAGCTCAACCTGCTCGACATCGAGCTGATCACCATCAAGGTGCGGCTGCTGGTCGCCTCCGCTGACACCGCCCAGCAGATGGGCATCGACTGGTGGAAGGAGGACCCCTTCCTCAACTCCGAGGCCGCCCGCCGGCAGACGGACCAGCTCGAGCAGGAGAACCGGGCCCTGCACGCGCGGCTCGAGCGTCTGGAGGCCGCGGTGGCCGCCGAGCTCCCGGAGGCTCTCGAGGAGCCCGAGCAGGAGGACATCGCCACCGCGTCCCGGCCACCCGTGCGGCGTGGCGGCCCGCGGCGGCCCGGGCACCCGGAGGTGCTGGAGCGTCGTCCCGATGACCCCTGAGCAGCGACTGCTGGACCGGATCCGACGCGCGCTGGCCCGGGCGGACGTCGACGCCGACGCCGACGCGCTGGTCGCCGAGGCCTACGAGGACGCGCGCGACGAGGTCGCCCAGACCCTGCGCCGCCTGATCGCCCAGGACCTGCTGGAGCGGGCCCTGCGCTCGCTCGACCCCGCGGCTCCGACGGCGGGCGAGGCCCGGCGTGCTCATGACCCGGGCGAGGAGGACGGCCCGCAGCCGCCCCCGGGCGAGCGCGTCCAGCCGGCGGAGGCGCACGAGCCGACGCCGGCGGTGGGGGAGCAGGGGCACGCTCCGGGG
>SKLC01000240.1 GCA_007123425.1 Nitriliruptoraceae bacterium | reverse complement strand
CAGGCACGGGCCAGCGTCGACCCCACCTCGTCGGCGGTTCGGGCCCGGCTCGACGCGGCCGTGTGGGTCTGCGTGGATGCCGCCGGCACGGTCGCGCGGCTCGCCCACCAGACCCACGGGGCGCTGGGCACCACCCACGAGCACCACCTGCACCGCCTCACGCGGCGGCTGTGGACCTGGCGCGACCAGCTGGGCGCCGGACGGGCCCGTGCGATGCGCCTGGGCGCCTGGGCCGCCGACGCCGGGGAGGCCCGGGTGTGGCGTGACCTCGCTCCCGAGATCGCCGGCTGACCGAACCGCCGCGGCTCCCACCGCCGCCTACATGCCCGGGCGGCCCCACCCTCCCCAGTGCCGGCGGAGCGCGCCACGGTCGTCGACGACGCGGTCGGGGTCCTCGTCCTCGCCGCGCCGGGCCTGGTACCGCTCGTAGTCGCGCTCCGAGCGGCGCCAGGCGTAGCGGCCGAAGGCGCCGATCATCCCCGCCATGACCAGCACGAGCAGGATCGTGGGCAACCAGTCCATGCGCGCCTCCCTGGCCACCACGGTGGCAGCGGGCGCGGCGGGGCGCAAGGCCGTGTCAGCCCTGCACGCGCTCGGCGCCGGCAGCCAGCTCGTCGGTGCGTTTCGCCGGGTCCCCGTCGGCGTCGCCGGTCGGCCGGGGGCGTGTGCGTGCCTGCGGTTGCGGCTTGCCGATCTGGAATCCCTGGGCGGCGTCGATGCGCACGGTGGGCTCGCCCGCCGAGCGGTAGCGCCGCACGAACGACAGCAGCGGAGCGCTCTCCACGCCCTCGGCGACCACCACGGCGCCGGTCTGGCGCGCGAAGGCGCACGCCGCCTCGATCACCCCCAGCGCCGGCCGTGAGGTCGCGGCCTGCGCGATGACGTCGTCGGCGACCTTGATCATGCCGAACAGGCCGGTCTTGAGGTGGCGCAGCCCCGCCCCGCTCTGCCCCACGTCGTCGAGGGCGAGGACGAAGCCCATGGTGGCCAGCCGCCGCAGCTCGGACTCGACCACCGGATCGGTGGTGTCGACCTGCTCGGTGAGCTCGAGGACGACGCGGTCGGCGGTGAGGCCGGCCTCGCGCAGCTGGCCCTGCAGCAGCCCGCCGCCGAGGCTGCGGTGCCCCAGCGCCTCCGGCGCGACGTTGACGTGCAGCCGCGAATGCGGCGGCATGTCGAAGCCGGCACCGTCGCTGAAGATCGAGTGCCGGCAGACCGCGTCCAGCTCCGGGGTGAGCCCCAGCCTGGCGGCCACCGCGAACGCGTCCTCGGGCCCGGCGAACCCGTAGTCGAGCTGCGGCCGGGCCAGCGCCTCGAAGCCGATGGTGCTGTGGGTCTCGAGCCCCACGATGGGCTGGTAGTGCACGCGGAGATAGCTCTCGTCGAGCATCTGGAGCAGCGCGGCGGCCCGCTCGGGGGTGATCGGCTCCTCGGGCTCCAGCGAGAGCCAGTCGATGTCGACGATCGAGCCGTCCCCGCGGCGCTTGGCCGCGCGCAGGGCCATCTCCGCGCGCTGGTGGACCTCCCGCGGCGAGATGCTGCCCACGACCCGGGCGGTGCCCACCGACACCCGCGAGCCGGCCACGCGGGTGAGGTCGACGTCGAGCCCGTCGAGCCACAGGACCGGATCGCCGGCGCGCGGCAGCAGGATCGCGAACAGGTCCTCGTCGAGCCAGTAGGCGGTGACCTGCTCGAGGCGCTCCAGCCGCTCGGCGTAGAGGCGCAGCACCCGACGCGCATGGTCCTCGCCACGGCTGGTGCGCAGGGCGCGGAAGCCGTCGAGGTCGAGCAGCAGCAGCCCCGCCGACCGACCCGCCAGGATGATGTCGCGCAGATCGGCGCTCAGGCGCACCTTGCCACCGAGGCGCAGCAGCGGATCCGCCGGGACCGTGTCGGGCGGCGCGCATCGCTTCCAGGTCGAGGGCCGCCACCAGCTCACGCGTGTCCACCCCGTCGAAGCCGAGTTCCTACCTCGCCCCGTCGGCCGCTCGCCCTCGGGGTGAAGGCCAGGCGGGCGCGGCCGCCCCGATGCCGATGGAGTGTGCGGCCAGCGTGACAGTCTCCCCGGGGGTCCGGGGCCACCGGGCTCCGCGCGTCGCCCGGCGGCCGTCGCGCATAGGCTGGCCCGACCTGGGAGCGAGCACGACGGGGCCGGGCCCCGTCGAGAGGAAGCGACGAGCATGGACACGAGCGACATCGGCCTGGTCATCGACGGCGAGCGGGTGGCCGCACCGTCGACCTTCGACGTGATCAACCCGGCGACGGGCGAGCCGCTGGGCGGGGCCCCCGACTGCAGCCGCGAGCAGCTCGACGCGGCGATGGCCTCCGCCGAGCGCGCGCAGCGCGAGTGGCGCGAGGACGAGCCCGGCCGCCGCAAGGCGCTGGAGGACGCGGCGAACGTCCTGTTCGCCAACCACGAGGAGATCGCGCCGCTGCTGGTGGCGGAGCAGGGCAAGCCGCTGCAGGCGGCCAAGGAGGAGCTCCTCGGCGCCGGGGTCTGGTTCAAGTACTACGCCGGGCTCGAGCTCGAGCCGGAGGTCATCCAGGACGACGACAAGGCCTACGCCGAGGTGGTGCGCCGGCCCATGGGGGTCGTCGCCGGCATCACCCCGTGGAACTTCCCGGTGATCCTGGCCTCCTGGAAGATCGCCCCCGCGCTGCGCGCCGGCAACACCATCGTGGTCAAGCCCTCCCCGTTCACGCCCCTGTCGACGCTGAAGGTCGCGGAGCTGCTCGCCGAGGTGCTGCCGCCGGGCGTGTTCAACGCCGTGTCGGGCGGCGACGAGCTCGGCGCCTGGATGACCAGCCACCCCACACCCCGCAAGGTCTCGTTCACGGGCTCGGTGGCCACGGGCAAGAAGGTCGCCGCGGCGGCCGCGCCCGACCTCAAGCGTGTCACCCTCGAGCTCGGCGGCAACGACCCGGCGATCGTGCTGCCCGACGCCGACGTCGAGGAGGTCGCCGCGAAGCTGTTCTGGGGCGCCTTCGCCAACAGCGGGCAGGTGTGCTCCGCGATCAAGCGGGTCTACGCACCGCGGGACACGCACGACGACCTCGCGGAGGCGCTCGCCGAGCAGGCGCGCACGGTGCGGATGGGCGACGGCATGGATCCGGAGAGCCGGCTCGGGCCGGTGAACAACCGTCCGCAGCTCGACCGGGTGCGCGAGCTGGTCGACGACGCGGTCGCGTCCGGCGGCCGGGTGCTGGCCGGCGGCGAGGGCGGCGGTGAGGGCGGCTACTTCTTCTCGCCCACGATCATCGCCGGGCTGTCCGATGGTGCCCGGCTGGTCGACGAGGAGCAGTTCGGCCCCGCGCTGCCGGTGATCGCCTACGAGGACGTCGAGGATGCCGTGGCCCGGGCCAACGGCACCCACTTCGGGCTGTCCGGCTCGGTGTGGTCCAGCGATCCCGAGCGCGCACGCGCCGTCGCCGACCGCCTGGAGTGCGGGACCGTGTGGATCAACTCTCACCTCGCGCTGGCCCCCCACCAGCCCTTCGGCGGGTTCAAGTGGAGCGGCGTCGGGGTGGAGAACGGCCCGTGGGGCCTGGCCGGGTTCACCGAGACCCAGGTCCAGTACCAGGCCCGCTGACCGCAAGCGTCCGGCTGTGTCGATCGAAGGTGTCGCAGGCGCCACATAGCGTCGGCGACATGAGGATGCGTCGATGCGGTCGATGTCGCGATCTGCTCCCGCTTGGGGCCTTCGCGTGGCGAAGGCCCGCTCGTGGCCAACGGGACAACTACTGCTACTTGTGCCGCGCCGCGTACAAGCGGGACCACTACGCAGCGAATCGCCAGCGCTACATCGACAACGCAGCAGACCGTCGACGGCGTGAGACCCGCGCGCGAACGCTGGCGATCTTGGAGTACCTGGAGACCCACCCGTGTCGCGACTGCGGGGAGAGGGACCCCGTGGTCCTCGAGTTCGACCACCGGGAGGACAAGGCCTTCGACATCGCCCGGGGTCTCCGTGACCGTTCCTGGGAGGCCGTTCTTCAGGAGGTCGCCAAGTGCGATGTCGTTTGCGCCAACTGCCACCGTCGACGGACCGCCCGACGAGGCGGATTCCTTCGCGCAGCGCTCGTGGCGGATGCGACGCGAGCGACGCGACCGCCCGGCGCCAGTCGATAGAGTGTCGCCGCTCGCGGGTGTAGCTCAACGGCGAGAGCCTCGCCCTTCCAAGGCGATGATGCGGGTTCGATTCCCGTCACCCGCTCTGCGCTGTTCCCGGGCTCCGGCCCGTGCTTCTCGGCGAGGGCCCCGACAACTGCCGGGGCTCTCGCCGGGGTGGCCGCCGGCCCGCGACAGGCAGGCCGCTCGGCGCGACTCGGGGCCCGCCGCAGCGCCGCGGCGACCGCAAGGCCAGTGTCATCCACCACCTCACCGCGGCGTCGCATGCACACTCGCGACCAGCCCCAGGGCGAAGGAGCGGCGAGTGGACGAGCGGCAACTCCTCGAGCAGCAGCCGACGGGCCTGCTGATCGACGGCCGGTGGCGCGATGCGACGGACGGCGCGACGTTCGCGGTGGGGGACCCCGCGACCGACCAGGTGCTGGCCGAGGTCGCCGACGCCAGCCCAGAGGACGGCGACGCCGCCCTCGCGGCCGCGCACGCCGCCCAGGGCGACTGGGAGCGCACGCCCCCGCGACAGCGGGCGCAGCTGCTGCGCGACCTCTTCGACGCGGTGATCGAGCACACCGAGGAGCTCGCCCTGCTCATCACCCTGGAGATGGGCAAGTCGCTCGCCGAGGCCCGCGGGGAGGTCGCCTACGGCGGGGAGTTCCTGCGCTGGTATGCGGAGGAGGCCGTGCGGGCCTACGGCAGCCACCTGCCGGCCCCGGGCGGCAACGGCCGCATCCTCACGGTCAAGCGCCCGGTGGGCCCGAGCCTGCTGATCACGCCGTGGAACTTCCCGCTGGCGATGGCCACCCGCAAGATCGGCCCGGCCCTGGCCGCCGGGTGCACGGCCGTGATCAAGCCGGCGGCCGCCGCGCCGCTGACCACCTTGCGGCTGGCGGAGATCGCCCGGGACTGCGGCGTGCCCGACGGGGTGCTCAACGTCATCCCCACCTCCCGCGCCGGCGACGTGATGTCCCCGCTCATCGCCGACGAGCGCGCCCGCAAGCTCTCGTTCACCGGCTCGACCGCCGTGGGCCGCTCGCTGCTGGCCCAGGCGGCCGACCAGGTCCTGCGGGTCTCCATGGAGCTCGGCGGCAATGCGCCGTTCCTCGTCCTCGAGGACGCCGACCTCGACGCGGCGGTGGACGGCGCGATGGCCGCCAAGATGCGCAACATCGGCGAGTCGTGCGTCGCCGCGAACCGCTTCATCGTCCATCGCCGCCTCGCCGAGCCGTTCACCGCGGCGCTGGCCGAGCGCATGGGCG
The DNA here is from genome assembly GCA_007123425.1 of Nitriliruptoraceae bacterium. Taxonomy (GTDB): domain Bacteria; phylum Actinomycetota; class Nitriliruptoria; order Nitriliruptorales; family Nitriliruptoraceae; genus SKLC01. The sequence goes on along the minus strand of SKLC01000240.1, from coordinate 9,314 downwards.
GCCTGCGGCTGGGACGGGGCACCGAGGAGGGCGTGGACGTCGGCCCCCTCATCGACGCCGATGCGGTGGACAAGGTCCACGGGCTGGTCACCGGGGCCGTCGGCGCCGGCGCCGAGCTCCGCGTCGGCGGCCAGCCCACCGACGGGCCGGGCTCCTTCTATCCCCCCACGGTGCTCGGCGACGTGCCCCCCGACGCGGAGGTGCTGCACGAGGAGGTGTTCGGTCCAGTCGCGCCGGTCACCGTCGTCGACGACGACACGGAGGCCGTCGCTGCGGCGAACGCGACCCCCTACGGGCTGGTCGCCTTCGCCTACACGCAGGACGTCGACCGGGCGATGTGGCTCGGCGACGTGCTCGACAGCGGCATGGTCGGGATCAACCGCGGCGTGGTCTCCGAGCCCGCGGCGCCCTTCGGCGGCAGCAAGCACTCCGGGCTGGGCAAGGAGGGCGGCGCCGAAGGCCTCGAGGAGTACCTCACCACCCGCTACGTCGCCTTCCCCTCCTGAAGGAGGGTCACGCCAGGGAGATCGCACCCGCGGCCACGGCCTGGTCCAGCGGCGCGGGGGTGGCCAGCAGGAACCCCTGGACGGCGTCGGCGCCGAGCCTGCGCCACAGCTCGAGCTGGGCCGGGGTCTCGACACCCTCGGCCACCACGCGGGCGCGCTTGCCGTGGGCGATGCGCACGAGGTTGCGGGCGAGCAGACGGCGCCGCCAGTCGGCCTCGAGCTGGGCGGTCAACGACAGGTCGGCCTTGGCGATGTCGGGGCGCAGTCGCAGCAGATGCCGCACGCTGGCCCGGGTGGCCACCACGTCGTCGATGGCGACCCCGATCCCCATGCCCCGCAGCTTCTCGCGGTGCTGCAGCAGCTGTGGGTGGCCGTGCAGGGGCGCCTGCTCGGTGATCTCGACCACGAGATCGCTCACGTGGCGGCGCGTGAGGGCGAGCATCGTGCGGGGGTCGAGCAGCGCCGCCGGTGAGACGTTGACCGAGAGGGTCAGCCCCTCGGGCAGCTCGCGGGCGCTCTCCAGGGCACACCGCAGCGTCGCCAGCTCCAGCTCCACGCCCAGCTCGGCGGCGTGCGCCTGGGTGAACCACCACGTCGGTGCGTCCAGCGTGCCCAGCGTGAAGCGCGTCAGCGCCTCGAGCCCGGTCACGCGGCCCGTCGCCAGCGAGTAGATCGGCTGGAAGACGGTGCGGTAGGCGCCTTGGTCCAGAACGCGGCGCACGAGCGCCGAGTCCGCTGCAGCCATGATCCATCCCCGGGTATCGCACCTGCCGTCCCTGCACGGCGGGACGCACCCCCTTGGTCGACCGTCGGTGCCCCGACTTTAGGTGTCGCCATCGGGTGGGTGGGCGGGCAGCTCGACGGGGACGCCGGGCTGCAGCAGGTGCGTTCGGTCGCGGACGGTGATCTCGAGCGGCTCGCCCTCATCGAGGCGGTAGGTCTCCTGCTCGTGGGTGAGCCGCACCCGCAGCTGCCGGCCCTGGAAGCGCAGGGAGAAGCCCAGGCGCCCCCAGCTCCCCGGCAGATGCGGCTGGAGCGAGAGGTGCCCGCCCGTGTCGCGGACACCGGCGAACCCGAACACCAGGGCCTGCCAGGCTCCTCCGGTCGACGCGATGTGGACCCCGTCGGTGACGTTGCCGGCGAGGTCAGCCAGGTCCATCATCAGCGCGTACTCGAAGTACTCCAGCGCCTTGGCCTCGTTGCCGATCTCGGCGGCCACGATGCTCTGGACGGAGGCAGACAGCGACGAGTCCCCCGTCGTCAGCGGGTCGTAGTAGGCGAAGTCGCGGCGCTTCTGCTCGGTGGTGAACTCGTCGCCGAGCAGGAACAGCGCCAGCACCACGTCCGCCTGCTTGATGACCTGATGGCGGTAGATCACCAGCGGGTGGTAGTGCAGCAGCAGCGGGAAGCGGTCCGTGGGTGTCGCGGCGAGGTCCCAGGCCTCGCGCTCGAGGAACTGGCTGTCCTGGGGGTGGATGCCGCGCTCGTGGTCGTAGGGCACGTGCATCGAGGCCGCGGCCCGCTCCCAGGCGTCGACCTCCTCGTCGCGCAGCCGCAGCCGGCGCACGAGCGACGCGTGGGCGTCGGGACGGTGCTGCTGGAGATCGCGCACCACCTCGGCGGCATAGCGCAGGTTGAAGCGCGCCATGAGGTTGGTGTAGGCGTTGTCGTCGACGACCGTGGTGTACTCGTCCGGCCCCGTCACGGCGTGGATGTGGAAGACGCCCTCGCCGTCGTGGAACCCGAGGTCGAGGTAGAGCCGTGCGGTCTCCACCAGGAGCTCGGCGCCCACCTCGACGTGGAAGTCGGGATCACCGCGCGCCTGCACGTAGCGGCGCAGCGCATAGATGATGTCCGCGTCGATGTGGTACTGCGCGGTGCCCGCCTGGTAGTAGGCCGAGGCCTCCTCCCCGTTGATGGTGCGCCAGGGGAACAGCGCCCCGTCGTTGCCCAGCTCGCGTGCCCGCGCCCGCGCAGCGTCCAGCATGCTGTGGCGGAAGCGCAGCAGGTTCCGGGCGATGCGGGGCTGGGTGTAGGTGAGGAACGGCAGGACGTAGATCTCGGTGTCCCAGAAGTAGTGCCCCTCGTAGGCCTGCCCGGTCAGGCCCTTGGCGGGGATGCCGGTGCCCTCGGCGCGCAGCGAGGCCTGGGCGAGCTGGAAGAGGTTCCACCGGATCGCCTGCTGCAGCTGCGAGGTCGTGGCGCCGGCCTCGACCTCGACGTCCGCGCGGTCCCAGAACCGGTCGAGGTGGTGGCGCTGGCGGTCGACGAGGTGGTCGATCCCCTGCCGCACCGCCCGGTCCAGGGTGCGGTGGCAGCGGGCGAGCAGCTCGCCGGGCGGCACGGTCCGCGACCACTGGAACGTGACGTACTTGGTGATGCGGATGGTCGCGCCCGGGCGGGCGTCGGTGGTCAGCACCAGCCGGGCCACGTCGTCGTCGTCGCTGTGGGACACCTCGTGCTCGAGGTCGGTCTCGATCACGTGGTCGACGCCGACGCCGAGGCGCATGTCGCTGCGGCCCGTCTGGTAGCCGACCAGCCGCCGGGCGCCGTCGCGCTCGTGCACCCGGGGGTGCAGGACCCGCTCGGCCAGCACGCGGGCGCGGCGGGGATCGGCGAGCCGCTCCTCGCTGGCCTCGCGGTGCTCGGTGGCGAAGAGGTCCTGGCGGTTGATCAGCTTCGAGGCCAGCGTGACCGGGGCCTCGCGGTCGCGAAGGACCACCTCGTACTCGATGGCCATCAGATGGCGGTGCTCGAAGGAGACCAGTCGGCGCGTGCGGATGTCGACGTGCTTGCCCGCAGGGGTCGACCACTGCATCGTGCGGGACAGCACCCCGGTGCGGAAGTCGAGCTCGCGCTCGTAGACGGGCAGGCGCGCGGTCGGCAGGTGCAGCGGCTCGTCGTCGACGTAGAGCTCGATGACGGTCGCGTCGGGGACGTTGACGATGGTCTGGCCCGTGCGGGCCAGCCCGTAGGCGTCCTCGGCGTGCTCGATCGGCCAGGTCTCGTGGAAGCCGTTGACGAAGCTGCCGGGCAGGTGGTGAGGGCGCCCCTCGTCGAAGGTGCCGCGGACACCGAGGTAGCCGTTGCTCTGCGCGAAGACGGTCTCGGCCCGGTCGAGGTGGTCGCCGTCGAAGCGGCGCTCGACCATCCGCCACGGATCGGGCGGATACACGTCGTGCGGGAGCGGGACGACCTCACGGGGCAGCATGCTCGTAAGCCTACGACGAGATCGGCGGCGCCGGCGTGAGGCGGCACCGGTCCCGCCGGCGTGCCACCCGGACCGGCTGCGGTCGCACGCCCGGCTCGGGTCGCACGCCCCTCACGCGTCGGCGCTCACCCGGCGGGTGGCGAGCTCGCGCAGGCGCCGGTAGTCGACCTTGCCGTTGGGTGAGCGGGCGATCGAGTCGACGGTCACCAGGTGGCGGGGGGCCTTGTAGCGCGCCAGCCGGGCCCGGACGTGATCGATGAGGTCGCGCTCGGCCACCTCGGCGCCGGGCGTGACCTCGACCACGGCGGCGATCGCCTCCCCGAAGCGCTCGTCGGGCACGCCCACGACCACGGCGTCGTGCACGCCGGCGTGGGTCTTGAGGGCCTCCTCGACCTCCTCGGGGTAGACCTTCTCCCCCCCGGTGTTGATGCACACCGAGCCCCGGCCGAGCAGGGTCAGCGACCCGTCGGCCTCGACCATCGCGAAGTCACCCGGCACGGAGTAGCGCTCGCCGTCGATCTCGAGGAAGGTCGCAGCCGTCTTCTCGGGATCCTTGTAGTAGCCGATGGGCTGGCGGCCCTTGACCGCCACCTGTCCGACCTCGCCGGAGCCGGGCTCGACGTCGTTGCCCTCGTGGTCGATGACCCGCGCGTTCGCGCCGAGCTCGAACCGGGCCGTGCGCGTGGCGCCGTCGCCGGTCGACACGGAGGTGCCCATCCCCATCGCCTCGGAGGAGGAGAACTGGTCGGCGAGCAGCATGCGGGGATGGTGGCGCAGCAGCCCCTGCTTGGTCTCCTCGCTCCACATCACCCCGGAGGAGAGCACCAGGCGCAGGCTCGAGATGTCCCACCGGTCGGGCTCCGCGTCGAGGCTGCGCAGCATGGGCTTGGCGAAGGCGTCGCCGACGATCGCGATGGCGTTGACCCGCTCCCGCTCGATCGTGTCGAGCAGCTCCACCACGTCGAAGGAGCGGTTGGTCAGGGTCACCACCGAGCCGCCGGCGCTCATCGCCGCGAAGGCGGAGAAGGCCCCCGTGCCGTGCATCAGCGGGCAGGCGGGCATCTGGACCGGGCCGGGGCGCGCCAGCATCGCGCGCACCACGTCGAGGTCGCCCTCCTCCCCCTCGTAGCGCACCGCCGCGGTCCGGTTGAGCAGCGCGAAGAGGTCACCCTGGCGCCACATCACGCCCTTGGGCTTGCCCGTGGTGCCGCCGGTGTAGAGCAGGTAGAGGTCGTCGGCGCTGCGGCCCCAGTCGGCGACGACGCGGCCGGGGTCGCTGGACGCGGCCTGCTCGTAGGGGCTGGCCCAGTCGGGGCAGGGCCCGGCGCCGTCGTCGACCCACAGCCACAGCCGCACCTGGGGCAGGCGGTCGCGGATGGCCTCGACGCGCTCGGTGAAGGTGGCGTGGAAGACCACCGCCTCCACGTCCGCGTTGTCCCACAGGTAGTGCAGCTCGTCGTCGCCGTAGCGGTAGTTGGTGTTCACCGGGACGAGGCCGGCCTTGAAGGCCGCGAACAGCGACTCGAGGTACTCCGGCGCGTTGTGGAGGTACTGGGCGACCTTGGCCTGATGCCCCAGGCCTGCGTCCAGCAGCGCGCGGGCCACGCCGTCCGCGCGGCGGTCGAACTCGCTCCAGGAGAGCACCCGCTCACCCTGCACCTGGGCGGGCGCGTCCGGCAGCTGCTCGGCGACGACCTCCCAGACGTCGGCGAAGTTCCAACCCATGCGCGTGCCCTCTCGTGCTCGCTTCGTCAGCCGGCGATCCTAACGCCCGCTCGGTCACGCGGCGGAGCGTGCCGCGTCCCGCGCGGGAATGGGGGCGGGGGCGCACGATCAGTGCTGCTCCTGCTCGGGGCCGATGACCCGCTCGGCGGTCAGCTCCGCGATGCGGTCGTGGTCGATCCCGAGCGCGCCCAGGACGCTCGAGGTGTGCTCACCCACCTCCGGAGCCGGGCCGCGGATCCCCACCTCGCCCCCGTCCATGCGCAGGGGCGCCGCCAGCGTCTCGAAGGTTCCGGCGTGCGGGTGATCGATGTCCGCGAACAGCCCCGCCGCGCGGGCCTGCGGGTCGGCGAGCAGCTCGGGCAGCGTGGCCACCCGGTCCCACAGGATGCCGGCCGCGTCGAGCAGCGGCGCCCAGTGCTCGACCGAAGCGGTCGCGAAGTGCGCGTCGAGCTGCGCCACCAGCTCGCGGCCCCGTCGAAACCGCTTGCGGGGCGTGTCGTAGCGCTCGTCCTCCGCGAGCTGGGGCAGCCCGATCTCTCGGCAGAGGCGTGGCCAGGCCCGCTGATCGTGGGCGGCCAGCGTGATCCAGGCGTCGTCCTGACAGCGGTAGCGGGTGTTGAGCGGGCTGATCGGCTCGTCACGCCCCCGCGGGGTGGGCTGGCGGCCATCGACCAGCGCGGCCCCGAGGTCGCAGCCGATCGTCCAGGCGCCCACGTGGAGCAGGCTGGTCTCGACCACCTGGCCCTGCCCGGTGCGCTCGCGCTGCAGCAGCGCGGCCAGCACCGCCGAGAGCAGCGCCAGGCCGGTGGCGTGGTCCCCCTGGCCGGGCCGGAAGGCCGGGGGCGCCTGGCCCGGCTCGGCGACGAGGCTCATGATCCCCGCCCGCCCGAAGAAGGCGGTGAGGTCGAATCCCGGCCGGTCGGCCTCCGGTCCGCGGGTACCGAAGCCGGTGACCAGCCCATAGACCAGCCGGGGGTTGGCGGCGCGCACCTGCGCGGGGCCGAGCCCGTAGCGCTCGAGTCGGGAGGGCAGCAGGTTGGTCACCAGCACGTCGGCGCGCCCGGCGACCTCGATGATGAGCTCTGCGCCCCGCGGATCGGTCAGGTCGACCGCGATCGACCGCTTCCCGCGGTTGTCGAGGTGGAAGGGATGGTCCGCCCGGGGCGCCTCGTCGGGCAGCGATGGCTGGCGCAGCTTGCCCCGCATCGCGTCGCCCGTGCGGGGCTCGACCTTGATGACCTCGGCCCCGAGGTCGGCCATGACGGCGGTGCAGCTCGGGGCGGCCACCCAGTTGGCGAGCTCGAGGACGGTGACCCCCTGCAGGGGCGCGGTCATGGTGGCTCCTTCGCGGCCGTGGGTTGCGCGTGCACGGGGCAGCATGCCCGCTCACCGGCACCGGTGAACGGTCAGGGCGCGAACTGCCACCCGACCGGCGCCGGTGGCGGCCCGGTGCACGCCCCCTACCGTGCTGAAGTTCACGAGGTGAGGACCCACGATGGTGCAGGTGGCGGTACAGGCGTGCACACGCCGGTCGCGCCGGCATGAGCGCAACGAGGACCGGGCGACGGTCGGTGTCGACGTGCTGAGCGCCACCGCCGGGGTCGAGCACTGGTCGCTTCGGGCGCCGGCGCTGATCACCGCGCTCGACGGCGTCGGCGGCGCTCCCCACGGGGAGCTGGCCAGCGACCTCGCCGCCCGTGCGCTCAGCTCGGCCGAGCCCCCGCACGACGAGGCGAGCGCGACCGCGCTGCTCGAGCGCGCGGACCGGATCCTGCTCGACGCGGGAGAGGTCGACCTCACCCGCAAGGGCATGGCCACCACCGTGGCGGCCCTCGTCGTGCCGGCCGACGGCGAGCCCGCCGTCGTCGTCAACGTGGGCGACACGCTCGTGGCCCACCTCGGACCCGCCGGACTGGAGGAGCTGACGACCTCCGACCGCCTCAACGGCGGGATCTTCCAGAGCCTCGGGGGCCGCGACGACCCGGGGATGCGCCCGCACGCCCGGTCGCTCCACCTGGCCGTCGGCGACCGGCTGCTGCTGGCCACCGACGGGCTCACCGACGTGGTCCCGGTCGGAACGCTCGAGCAGATCCTGCGCGACGAGCCCGAGGCCGCCAGCCGGCTGCTCGAGCTCGTCGAGGAGGCCGACACGCCCGATGACGTGACCATCGTGGTGGTGGACCTCGAGGAGGAGTGACGCCCGGGCCCGGGTGGTGCGTAGCATCTGTCACGTCCTCGAGCAGCAGGAGCGTGCCATGGCCCAGGGGCCGACGTCCGGGTGGCACCCCGACACGACCGCGGTGCGCGGTGGCCTGCGCCGAAGCGAGCTCGACGAGACCTCCGAGGCGCTCTTTCTGACCTCCGGCTACGTCTACGGGTCGGCGGCCGAGGCCGAGGCCGCCTTCGCCGGGGAGTCCGACCACTACGTCTACAGCCGCTACGCCAACCCCACCGTGACGATGCTCGAGGAGCGGCTGGCACGGCTCGAGGGGGCGCAGGCCGCCCAGGCCACGGCCAGCGGCATGTCGGCGGTGTTCAACGCGCTGGCGGCCACCCTGGCCGCTGGCGACCGCGTGGTGGCGGCGCGTGACCTGTTCGGCTCCTGCTTCCAGATCCTCGACGCGATCCTGCCCCGGTGGGGCGTCGAGACCGAGTTCGTCGACGGCGCCGACCTCGACCAGTGGGAGCGCGCGCTGGCCTCGCCGGCCGCCGCCGTGTTCTTCGAGACCCCCTCCAACCCCATGCAGCAGCTGGTCGACATCGCGGCGGTGAGTCGGCTGGCGCACGCGGCCGGCGCGCGCGTGATCGTCGACAACGTGTTCGCCACGCCGACGCTGCAGCGGCCCCTGGAGCTTGGCGCGGACGTGGTCGTCTATTCCACGACCAAGCACATCGACGGCCAGGGCCGGACCCTGGGCGGAGCGATCCTGGGCACGCGGGAGTTCGTCACCGAGCAGCTGCGCCCCCTGATCCGCCACACCGGGCCCTCGATGAGCCCCTTCAACGCCTGGGTGGCGCTCAAGGGCCTGGAGACGCTGCGCCTGCGGGTCGAGCATCAGAGCGCGAGCGCGCTCCGCGTCGCCGAGTGGCTCGAGCAGCGCGACGACGTCGCGTGGGTCCGCCACCCGTGGCTGGGCTCGCATCCCCAGCATGGGCTCGCGCGGGCGCAGATGACCGGTGGCGGCACGATCGTCACGTGCAGCCTGCCGGGCGGCAAGACCCGCGCCTTCGAGGTGCTCGACCGCCTCGCGCTGGTCGACATCTCCAACAACCTCGGCGACACCAAGTCCCTGGCCACCCATCCGGCCACGACCACGCACCGCCGGCTGGGCCCGGAGGTGCGGGCCCAGATGGGGATCGACGACGGGGTGGTCCGCCTCTCCGTGGGGATGGAGCACCCCGGGGACCTGATCGCCGATCTCGAGGCTGCCCTGGGTCGGTGAGGCGCAACGGCCATTCGGCCGGGCCGCATCCCGGTCAGGCGACGCCCCCCGGACCTACGATGCCGCCACGTTCCCCGGACCCCGGAACACCCACCCGACGGCCGTGCGTGGCCCCCACACGACGTGACCGCGGGACCGGAGCCACGAGGATGCAGGGGAGCGGACCATGACCGAGCATGAGTCGGCGCGGCGACCGGCCAGCGGCCACGCCCCGCGGTTGCGGCGCCACCGACCCGACGTGCCATCCGGCGGACACGGGCAGGCGCCCGGGGCGGACCCGCTCGTCAGCCGTGTCGCGGCCTGCGCCCTGGGGCTGGCATACGCGCAGCGCGAGGACGCCGACGGGCTGCGGGAGCTCGTCGACATCGCCGAGGAGGACGAGACGGTGCTCGCGGCCGCCCGCGGCCGCCTCGCCGGCGCCGACGTGGT
>SKLC01000396.1 GCA_007123425.1 Nitriliruptoraceae bacterium | reverse complement strand
TGGGCCGGCTCGAGCGCCACGGCGGGCGCGCCCACGTGGCGGCGACGCCCGGCGCCGGCACCGAGGTCGAGCTCGTGCTCCCGCGGCGGGGCCCCGCCGATGCGGATGTTTCGACAGCCGATGCATAGGCTCCCGCGCGTTCGCGGCACCGACGAGGAGCGCGAGGTGGCCACGCCGACCAAGCCCAGCCCGAAGGCGACGCCGGAGACCCAGCCGTTCTGGGACGCGACAGCTCGTGGCGAGCTGCACCTGCAGCGGTGCCGCCCCTGCGACGCCCACTACTTCCCGCCCCGGCCCTTCTGCCCCACCTGCCACTCGCAGGACGTGGCCTGGGAGCCGGTCAGCGGGCGCGGACGGCTGCACACCTACGTCATCAACCACCGTCCCGCGCCCGGCTTCGAGGAGGAGGCGCCCTACCCGATCGCGCTCGTCGAGCTCGAGGAGGGGCCGCGGCTGATGGCCAACATCGTCGAGGCGCCGGCCGAGCCCGACGCGCTCGTGCTCGACATGCCCCTGGAGGTGACCTTCGAGGACCAGGGCGGCATGCAGGTGCCCAAGTTCCGACCCGCCGAGCCGCAGGAGGGCGCGCGATGACGATGCCCTCCACCGCCATCATCGGGGCCGCCGAGACCGACGAGCTCGGCACGCTGCCCGACCGCTCGGAGCTGCAGCTGCACGCCGAGGCGGCCCGCAACACGCTCGAGGACGCCAAGCTCGCCCCCGCCGACATCGACGGCATCGCCTGCGCGGGCCAGTCGCCGATCGCCGTCGCGCACTACCTCGGCATCGAGCCGGCGTGGATCGACGGCACCGGCGTGGGCGGGGCCTCGTTCATGTTCCACGTGCGCCACGCCGCGGGCGCCATCGCCGCGGGGCTGTGCTCCACGGTGCTGATCACCCACGGCCAGTCCGGCCGCTCCCGCCTCGGCCCGGCCGGCGGTGGGCGCGGGCGCGACTCGCTGCCGGGCCAGTTCGAGACGCCCCACGGCATCGTCGGCCCGCCCACCCTGTTCCCCATGGGCGTGCTGCGCTACATGAAGGAGACCGGCACCACCCACGAGCAGCTGGCCAGCGTCGCGGTGGCCCAGCGCCGGTGGGCGGCGCGGAACCCGCGGGCGAAGTACCGCGACGAGATCACCGTCGACGACGTGTTCGCCTCGCCGATGATCGCCTACCCGATGCACAAGCTCGAGTGCTGCCTGGTCACCGACGGCGGCGGGGCGCTGATCCTGACCTCGTCCGACCGCGCCGAGGAGATGGACCTGCCCCATCCCCCGGTCCACCTGCTGGGGGCCGGCGAGGCGATGGAGACCCCGATGGTCTCGCAGATGGAGGACGTGACGAGCTCCAAGGCCTTCCGCCGCTCCTCGGCGGCCGCCTTCGCCCAGGCGGGCATCACCCCCGATGACGTCGATCACCTCATGATCTACGACGCCTTCGCCCACCTGCCCATCTACGGGCTCGAGGACCTGGGCTTCGTGGGCCGCGGCGAGGCCGGCGCCTTCATCGAGGAGGGCCACACCTCACCGGGGGGCCGCCTGCCGCTCAACACCAACGGCGGCGGCCTGTCCTACACCCACACCGGGATGTATGGCATGTTCGCCCTCCAGGAGTCGGTCCGCCAGCTGCGCGGGACCGCACCCGCCCAGGTCGACGGCGTCGAGATCAGCGTCGCCCAGGGCGTGGGCGGGATGTTCATGTCAGGGGGCACCGTGGTGCTGGGCCGCGAGCGGCGCTGATGAGCGGGGTGCGGGTCTACCTCGTCGACGACCACCGGCTGTTCCGCGCCGGGGTCGTCGCCGAGCTCGGCCGCCACGTGGAGATCGTCGGCGATGCCGGCGACGTCGACGAGGCGATCGGCGCGATCCGCGCGGCCAAGCCGGACGTGGTGCTCCTCGACGTGCACATGCCCGGCGGCGGGGGGCGGGCGGTCATCGAGGCGGTCCACGAGACCCATCCCCAGATCCGCTTCCTCGCGCTGTCGGTGTCCGACGCGGCGCAGGACGTCATCTCGGTGATCCGCGCCGGCGCCCGCGGCTACGTCACCAAGACCATCGGCCCTGAGGAGCTGGTGTCCGCGATCGAGCGGGTCCACCAGGGCGATGCCGTGTTCAGCCCGCGGCTGGCGGGTTTCGTCCTCGACGCGTTCGCGGGCGAGCTGCCCGCCGGCGCCGCGAGGACCGACCCGGAGCTCGACCAGCTCACCAGCCGCGAGAAGGAGGTCCTGCGACACATCGCGCGCGGCTACACCTACCGCGAGGTGGCCGGGCGGCTCCACATCTCGGTCAAGACCGTCGAGACCCACGTGTCCGCGGTGCTGCGCAAGCTGCAGCTGTCCAACCGCCACGAGCTGACCGCCTGGGCGGCCGGCCGCGACCTGCTGTGACCACGGCCACGGGCGGGAGCGCGCGGGTAGCCTCGCCCTCGAGCACGTCGACGAGAGGTGGGCTCGTGAGCACGGAGTCCCCGGACACCGGATCCCCGCACGCGGGCTCCTCGCAGCGGGACCCCTTCGCGCCGGTGGAGGCCTCCCCGCGGGGCGCCACGCCGCTGGCCGTGCTCGCCGTGCTGGCGGCCGTGGCCGCGGCGCTGATGGGCGTGGAGGCGGTCGCGGGGCCGGTGGGGATGGCGCTGGGCCTCATCGCCCACGTCAAGGGCAGCCGCCTGGGGCTGCCGGCCACGGCGCTCGCCGCCGTCGGCATGGTGGTCGGCATGGCCACCACCTTCGCGCTGCTGTAGGCCGCCGCCGACCCCGCAAGGAGCGCCATGAGCCCGGGCGAGCACGACGTGCTGCTCCTGCTCGTCGTCGACCATCGCGGCTCGTTCGCGCGGCTGCTGGGCACGGGCGAGGACGACCGCGCGCGGCTGCGCGACGCCAAGCGCGTGGCGTGGGAGGGCCTGCAGCGGGCCATCGAGCCCGCACGCGAGCGCGGTGCCCGGTGCGGGGTGCTCGTGGACGAGGAGCTGGGCGCCGAGGTGGCGCGGGCGGCCGCGGCGAGCGACCTCACCCTCGCGATGCCCGTGGAGCGCCCGGGCCAGCGGGTGCTCGAGCTCGCCTACGGCGACGACTTCGCCCGCCACGTGGAGGCCTTCGAGCCCGACCTCGTCAAGGCGCTGGTGCGGTGGAACCCGGGCGACGATCCGGACGACAAGAAGATCCAGGCCCAGCGGCTGACCAGCCTCAGCGCGTGGCTGCACGCCACCGGGCGCACCCTGCTGCTCGAGCTGCTGCTGCCGCCCACCGACGACGACCTCGCGCGGGTCGAGGGCGACGCGACCCGCTTCGACATCGAGCTGCGCCCGGAGCTGACCCGCCGCGCGGTGCGTGAGATCCGCGACCTCGGCGTCGAGCCCGACGTGTGGCAGCTCGAGGGCGTCGACGAGCGCCCCGACGCCGAGGAGCTCCTCGCGCTGCTGCGCGACGAGGGCCGCGACCACGTCGTCGCGCTCGTGCTCGGCGACGCCGACGACGGCCGCCTCGAGCACCGGCTGCGGCTGGCCGGCGGTCACGACGGCGTGGCGGGCCTGGCCATCGGCCCGCCGGCCTGGCGCGAGCCGTTGGGCGAGCACCTCGCCGGCCGACTGGAGCGCGACGAGGCCGCCGAGCGCATCGCGGCCCGCCTCATCGACCTCCTCGACGTCCACCTCGACGCCGAGGCGACCTGACCCATCCCCCGAGCCGTCGCGCGGTCCCGACCCCGCGGCGAACAGAAGGTGACCCTCATGTCCGTGATCAAGACCATCGACCTCGTCGGCGTCTCGACCGAGTCGTGGCGCGACGCCGCCCACAAGGCGCTGCAGGAGGCGTCCAAGACCCTGCGCGGGGTGGAGGGCTTCGACGTCCTCGACACCTCGGCGGTCGTCGAGGACGGCGAGATCAGCGAGTACCACACGCACGTGCGCATCAAGTTCCGCATCACCCGCTGACGCGGCCGCGGCCCTGCCCCTCGCGTCAGCGGGAGCGGGCCGCCACCGCCTCCTCGAGCACGTCCGGCACGCCGGTGATCGCGCCCCGGTGGTGGACGGCGCCGGGCAGGGTGGCGAGGTCCTCGGCACGGAAGCCCTCGCCCCCGAGCACCACGCCCACGTGGCCCAGACGGGGCCGGGAGGCGAGGAACGCCTCGGCGTGCTCGCGGTGGATGGCACCGATCAGCGCGGCGACGGCGCCGGACTGCTCCACGCCCCGCTCGAGCGCGGGGGTGGGGGTGCGCGCGCCGAGGTAGTGGATGCGCCAGCCGGCGTCGGCGGCGACCGCCGCGGCCGCCAGCAGGCCGAGGTCGTGCTCCTCG
>SKLC01000164.1 GCA_007123425.1 Nitriliruptoraceae bacterium | reverse complement strand
GGGCCAGCGATGGGCGCAGCCTCGCGCCTCAGTCGGCCCGCGGGCCAGCGACGTGCGCCGCCTCGTCGAGCTCGCCGACCTGCCGGCGGGCGAGGTCCTCGGGATCGGCGCCCAGGCGCCGCTGGCCGGCACGCAGCAGCACCAGGCCGCCGAGGAACGCCGCGGCGCCACCCACGAAGAGCCCCTGGTTGCCCAGCAGGTCCATCGCCCCGCCCAGCACGGCCGGCCCGAGCATCTGTCCCGCCATCGTGAACAGGTAGTACATGCCCACGTAGAAGCCGATGCGGTCGCGGCCGCCGAGATCGGCCACCAGCGGCAGCGCCTGGACGTTGACCAGCCCCCAGGCGAACCCGCCTCCCACGAACAGCGCGGCGATCAGCGCCGGCGAGCGCACCGGGACGGCCGACAGGAACAGCACGGGCAGGATGGCCAGGCCGGTGAGCATGACCGGGATCTTGCCGAAGCGGGTGCCCAGCATCCCCGCGACCAGGGCGAGCAGGATGAACGAGCCGGCGAAGAAGGTGAGGATGAAGGCCGCCCGCCCCTCGGTCAGCCCCAGCTCCTCGACGCCGTACAGCGGGAACATCGCATCGAGCCCGGCGAAGCCGATGAAGTAGACCGCCATCGCCCCGAGCACGTACAGCTGCCCCCGGTTGGGGCGGGAGGCCAGCAGCCGCACGCCGGCCAGCGCGTCGCGCACCGGCCGGGCGCTGCCGCCGCCGGCGTCGTCGTCGACGTAGGGCGGGTGCCGGTCGGCGGCACGCCAGACGATCAGCAGGGTGGCCGCCAGGATCGCCGCGCCGATGCCGAAGGTCAGGCGCGGGTCGATGTCGTAGAGCAGGCTCAGCCCGCCGAAGGCGATGAGCGTGCCGATGCCGCCCATGAGGTTGATGATCCCGTTGGCGGTGGAGCGGCGCTCCGGCGGCGTGTGGTCGGGCATCAGCGAGATCACCGGGCCGCGGTAGGCGTGCATGGCGGCGGTGAACACGACCTCGACGAGGATGAGGGTCCACAGCATCGTCGCGGCGTAGGGGATGCCGGCGAAGGTCAGCGCGGCCACGGGCACCGCGACGAGCATGAACGGCAGGCGTCGCCCGAGCCGGGAGCGGATGCGGTCCGACCAGGCCCCCACCACCGGGATCAGCAGGAGCCCGATGAGGTTGTCGGTGCCCATCAGCGCGCCGATGAGCAGCCGACTGTCGAGGAACTCGCGGTAGAGCAGGGGCAGGAAGGCGTTGTAGGTGGTGAACACCACCTGGACGCCGAGGAAGCCCGCGCCGATCAGCCAGATCTGCAGCCACGAGAACCGAGCCGGGGTCGCCTCCCCCGCCGCGCTGGTCGACATCGCGCTCCTGTACGTCCCCCTCGGGCGCGGATCCTAGCCCCGGGCCGCGGCGCGGTAGCGTGGCGGGCATGCGGATCGCAGCAGTGCAGCACGACATCATCTGGGAGGACGCGGCGGCCACGCGCGCCCACCTCGAGCCCTGGGTGGCCCGGGCCGCGGCCACCGGCGCCGACCTCGTCAGCCTGACCGAGATGTTCGCCACGGGCTTCTCGATGGCCACCGAGCGCACCGCCGAGCCGCCCGACGGGCCCACCACCTCCTGGATGGTCGAGCAGGCCGCGGCCCACGGCGTGTGGCTGGCCGGCTCCGTGCCCGAGCGGCCCCCCAGTGCCGATCGGCCCTCCAACACGCTGCGGCTGGTCGCCCCCGACGGCGCCGTGCACCGCTACGCGAAGATCCACCCCTTCTCCTACGGCGGCGAGACGGACCACTTCGCCCCCGGCAGCGCGACGCTGACCGTCGAGATCGCGGGACTGAGGGTCACGCCCTTCGTCTGCTACGACCTGCGCTTCGCCGACGTGTTCTGGGACGCGGCGCGGGACACCGACGCCTACCTCGTCGTGGCCAACTGGCCCGCCTCGCGGCGCGACCATTGGCGGGCGCTGCTCGACGCGCGCGCGATCGAGAACCAGGCCTACGTCGTGGGGGTCAACCGCATCGGCGCGGGCGGCAACGGCCTCGACTACGCGGGGGACAGCCGGATCCTCGCGCCCGGGGGCGAGGTGCTGGCCACGGCCGCCCGCGACGAGACGCTGCTGCTGGCCGACCTCGACCCGGCCGAGGTGCGCCAGGTGCGCGACGCCTTCCCGTTCTTGCGTGATCGTCGCGATCGAGCGACCCACGCCGACCAGTAGGCTCGGCGGGTCCCTCGTCCCCACCGCGAAGGCAGTCGAGCGTGCACGTCGCCCTGGTGCGCAGCCGCGAGCCCGAGCGGGCCGCCCGTGCCGACGACCTCCTCGTCGAGCGGCTCGTCGCCCGCGGCGTGTCCGTCGCCCGCCCCTGCTGGGACGACCCCGACGTCGACTGGTCCGCCTTCGACCTCGCGGTGGTGCGCACCACCTGGGACTACGCCGAGCGTCGCGAGGAGTTCCTGGCCTGGGCGCAGCGGGCCGGTGAGCTGGTCCCGCTGCACAACCCGCCGGACGTCCTGCGCTGGAACACCCACAAGGGCTACCTGCTCGAGCTGGAGGAGCGTGGGGCGCCCGTCGTGCCCACCGCCTGGCTGGGGCAGAGCGACCGGGTCGAGGTCGGCGACGTGCTCGCCGCCCGCGGCTGGTCCCGGGCGGTGGTCAAGCCGGCCGTCGGGGTCGGCGGCCGGGGGCTGGTCCGCGTCGAGGCGAGCGATCCCGGCGCGAGCGCCGACGCGGTGGCTGCGCTGGTGGCCGACGGCGACACGCTCGTCCAGCCCTTCCTCGAGGGGGTCGAGGCCCAGGGCGAGACCTCGGTGGTGGTGGTCGACGGCGAGGTGACCCACGCCGTGCGCAAGCGGCCGCAGGCGGGCGAGTACCGCGTGCAGGCCGAGCGCGGGGCCCATCACGAGCCCGTGGAGCTCGACGCCGACACCGCGGCGCTGGCCCGCTGGGTGGTGGAGGCCACCGGCCTCGACCTGCTGTTCGCGCGGGTCGACCTGCTCCCCGATGAGCTGGGGGCCTGGCAGCTGGTCGAGCTGGAGGCCACCGAGCCCGATCTCTACCTGCCGATGGCACCGGCGGCCGCCGACGCGCTGGCCGAGGCGATCCTCGCCCGCGCCGGTGCCCTGACCCACGAGGTGTGAGCAGTGAGCACGCAGCGCATCGCCGTCACCGGCGCCACCGGCCTGATCGGGGGCGCCCTGACCGAGTCGCTGAGGGCCGACGGGCACACCGTCCACCGGGTCACCCGCAGCCAGGCCGCGGCTGAGCAGGGCGACGTCCTCTGGGATCCCGACGCGGGGACGATCGACGCGGCGACGCTCGAGGGCGTCGATGCGGTCGTCCATCTCGCGGGCGAGCCGATCGGCGACCAGCGCTGGAGCGCCGAGGTCAAGCGCCGCATCCGCGACAGCCGCGAGCGTGGCACCCGCCTGCTCGCCAGCACGCTCGCCGAGCTCGACGCGCCGCCGTCGGCGCTGGTCTCCGGCTCGGCGGTGGGCTACTACGGCGACCGCGGCGACGAGGTGCTCACCGAGGACGCCGAGCCCGGCGACGACTTCATGGCCCGGGTGTGCGTGGCCTGGGAGCAGGCCACGGAGCCGGCCGAGGAGGCCGGCATCCGCGTGGTGCACGCCCGCAGCGGCGTGGTCCTCGCCCAGGGCGGGCCGCTGATCGACAAGATCGAGCTGCCCTTCCGCCTCGGCGTCGGCGGGCGGGTCGGCTCCGGCCGCCAGTACGTGCCCTGGATCGCCCTGGCCGACCACGTCCGCGCCCTGCGCTACCTGCTGGACCATCAGTCGCTGGCGGGCCCGGTCAACCTCACCGCGCCCGATCCTGCCACCAACGCGGAGCTGACCAAGGCCATCGGCGACGTGCTGCGCCGGCCCACCGTCCTCCCCATCCCGGTCGCCGCGATCCGGGCGCTGTACGGGGAGATGGGAGAGTCGCTGGCCACCGTCAGCCAGCGCGTCATCCCGCGGCGACTGCAGGAGGCCGGCTTCTCCTTCGAGCACACGCTGACCTCGGCGCTGCGCGTGGCCTTGCGCAAGCGCTGATGGGCGACGCCGAGGTCATCGTCGTCGGCGCGGGGCTGGCCGGCCTCGCCTGCGCCAACCGGCTGCACCGGGCCGGTCGCGCGGTGCACGTGGTCGAGGCCGCCGACGCGGTCGGGGGCCGCGTGCGCACCGATGTGGTCGAGGGATTCCGGCTCGACCGTGGCTTCCAGGTGCTGCTCACCGGCTACCCGGCGGCGCGCGCCCAGCTGGACCTCGACGCCCTCGACCTGCGCCCGTTCGCCCCGGGCGTGGTGCTGCGCACCG
>SKLC01000407.1 GCA_007123425.1 Nitriliruptoraceae bacterium | reverse complement strand
GATCCAACGCCGAGCGGCTGCGCCGCATCGAGGGCGGCGAGCAGACCGTGGTCGGCGTCAACGCCTTCGAGTCGGCGCAAGCCTCCCCGCTGGTCGACGAGGAGGGCGGCATCCTCAAGGTCGACGACGCCGCCGAGGCGGAGCAGATCGCCCGGCTGGAGGCCGCCCGCTCGCGACGCGACGAGGACGAGGTGGCCGCCGCGCTCGCGGAGCTCCGTGAGGTGGCCGCCACCGACGACAACCTCATGCCCGCCTCGATCCGCGCCGCCAAGGCCGGGGCGACCACCGGCGAGTGGTCCCAGGCGCTGCGCGACGTGTTCGGCGAGTACCGCGGCCCGACGGGCGTCTCGGACCGCGCGATGGCCTCGCCGGGCTCGCTGGGCTCCATCGAGGAGGCGCGCGGCCGGATCCGCGCGGTCGAGCAGACCCTCGGCCGGCGCCTGCGCATCCTGGTCGGCAAGCCGGGTCTCGATGGCCACTCCAACGGCGCCGAGCAGGTGGCGATCCGCGCCCGCGACCTGGGCATGGAGGTCATCTACGAGGGCATCCGCCTCACGCCGGCGCAGATCATCCGCACCGCCGTCGACGAGGACGTCCATCTGGTGGGGCTGTCGATCCTGTCGGGCTCGCACCTGTCGCTGGTGCCCCAGGTCGTCGAGGGCCTGCGCGAGGAGGGCGCGGACATCCCGGTGGTGGCCGGCGGCATCATCCCGGCCTCGGACGCGCAGCGCCTGCGCGACGGCGGCGTCGCCGCGGTCTTCACGCCGAAGGACTTCGACCTCACCCGCATCCTGGTCGAGGTCGCCGAGATGGCCGCCGAGCGTCTCCAGCCCGCGTGACCGCCGGAAGCACGAACGCCTCCGCGGAGGCGCTCCGGCTCGAGCAGGCGCTGTCCACAGGCTCCCGAGGCCGCGTAGCCGTGACGGCCCACTTACCGATGACGCTTCCCCACGGTTGTCCACGCACCGGTAGGGAGGCACCATGGCCGTCGACGAGCAGGCCCGGCACGAGCTCTACAACCAGCTCGTCGAGGCCCTCGGCTCCGACCACGCGAGGACGCTCATGGAGCACCTGCCACCCGTCGGGTGGGCCGATGTGGCGACGAGGCGCGACGTGGATGCCGCACTCCTCGCGCTGCGCCATGAGCTCACGGGGGCCATCCACGAAGCCGTCGCTGACCTGCGCAGCGAGATCAACGCCCAGACCCGCCTGCTTTTCTTCAGCATGCTCACGGTGATGTTCACCGCGGTCGCGCTCGCCTTCACCGCCGCCCGCTTCGCCTGACGCTCGGACGAGACCATGCCCCCGGTTGCCTGGGGCGCTCGCGCCGGCTCTAGGATTGCGCGCGACCCAACGCGCCCACGCGACAGGAGAGCCCGGTGTCCGCCTACGCCCCGACCTACGCCCCGCGAGTGCTGGGGGACGCCATCCCCGGCGAGCGCGTCCGCGACGCGCTGCTGACCGTCGGCTACGCCGGCGCGATCGGCGTCTCCGCGCAGATCGCGATTCCGCTGCCGTTCACGCCGGTGCCCGTGACGGCCCAGACCTTCGTGGTGCTGCTCGGCGCCATCGTGCTCGGCCTCGGACGCGCGTCCGCCGGCGGTGCGCTCTACCTCGCCGCCGGCCTCGCGGGCGTACCCTGGTTCGCGGTCACCGGCGGCACGACGCTGGGCTACGTCCTGGGCTTCGTGGTCGCCGCCGTCGCGCTCGGGTGGCTGGCCGACCGTGGCCACGCCCGCTCCGCCGGCTCGGTCGCGCTGACGATGGTGGCCGGCAACGCCATCATCTACGCCTTCGGTGCCACCTTCCTCGGCGTGGCGCTCTCGCTGAGCCCCACCGCGGCGCTGAGCACGGGCGTGGTGCCCTTCCTCGCTGGCGACGCGGTCAAGATCGCCGCCGCGACCGCGCTCGTACCCGTGGCCTGGCGGCTCGTCCGTCGCGACGAGGACTGAGTCACAGCCTCGACGCACGTGCGAGGAAGGCCCGGGAGTCTCCTCCCGGGCCTTCCTCGCTCCCGACACCGTGGTGTCGGATCCCCGTACCCCCCGTGCGGCCCTCTCCGCTGGCGGCGGTGGACTCCTGGCGAGGGAAGTCCCCCTCGGCCGCCGGGATGCCATGATGACAGCCGAACCTGAAGCGCGCCTGAAGACGGGCACGAGACCCTCGCCCGCTCAGCCGGATCGTTCCCTGGACGTGCTCATCCGGGCGCGCTGCGCCGGATCGCTGCACCTGGGCGCACGGCAGGCGCGCGGACCCCGGGGCCGTCTCGGCCCCGCGCACCGACGAGCGCTCTGCGGCGTAGTCTCGATCGATGGGGAATCACGCGCCGCGCATCCTCCTGGTCGAGGACGACGCCGCCCTGCGAGAGGCGGTGGCCACCGCGTTGACCAACGAGGGCTACCTGGTGCTCGCCCTCCCCGACGGCACCGAGGTCCCACGCCACCTCGACGCCTACCGTCCGGACCTCGCCGTGCTCGACGTCCGGCTCCCGGTGGGCCCCAGCGGGCTGGGCATCGCGCGGCTGTTGCGGCAGCAGTCGCAGGCTGCCGTGCTGATGCTCACCGCCGCCGACGCGGTCGCCGACCGGCTGGCGGGCTTCGAGGCGGGTGCGGACGACTACGTGGCCAAGCCCTTCTCGATGGAGGAGCTGCAGGCGCGGGTGCGGGCCCTGCTGCGGCGCACCGGCCGGCTCACCTCGACGACCTGGCAGATGGGTGACCTCGTGGTCGACGAGGCGTCGCGAGCCGTGCACCGCGACGGCCACCCGGTCGACCTCACGCGCACGGAGCTCGACCTGCTGCTGGTCCTGGGGCGCCATCCGGGGCGGGTGGTCTCCAAGCTCCAGCTGCTCACCTCGGTCTGGGGCTTCGACGCCTACGACCCCAACCTCGTCGAGGTGCACGTCAGCTCCCTGCGCCGCAAGCTCGAGGCGCACGGCCCACGGCTCGTCCACACCGTGCGCGGCGCCGGCTACCGGCTGCAGGCCTGATGCACACGCCGCCGTTGCGCCGCCGGCTCGTCGGGTCCGGGCTGGGCCTGTTCACGGTCCTGATCGTCGCGCTCGGCGTGTTCGTGGTCGTGAGCCTGCGCGCCAGCCTGGAGGACTCCCTGGAGCAGCTCCTCGAGGACCGAGCCGAGCTCGCGCTCCAGCTGCAGCGCACCAACAGCACCGAGGCGCTGCCCGCCCGTCTTCGCGAGGTGGGCGTGCCCGCCGTGGTCACCGACGCGGACGGCGAGGTGCTCACGGTCCCACCACCCGCCGTCCCCCGCTTCGGACCGGGCCCACCCGGTCGGGCCACCGACGTCGAGTCCTCGCAGGTCTCGCGGACCGTCGACCTGCCCGACGGCGGCCGCGTCGAGGTGTTCGCCACCCGGGCCGGCGTCGATGCGACGGTGCAGCGCGTGCTGCTGCTGGTCGCGGTCGGGGGCGTGCTCACGATCGTGCTCGCGGCGCTGCTGCTGCGGCGCGCCACCGCGTCCGCGATGGCGCCGCTGACCTCCATGGTCGCCGCGACCCGCCGCACCGCCGAGGGCGAGCGTGGCCAGCGCATGCGTCCCGACGACGCGACCACCGAGCTCGGCGAGCTCGCCCGCGCCCACGACGAGATGCTCGACACGCTCGAGGCCGCGCTCGACCGCGCGGAGGGCGCCGAGGAGCGCACCCGCCGGTTCCTCGACGACGCCGCCCATCAGCTGCGCACGCCGATCTCGAGCATCCGGGCCACGGTGGAGTCGTTGCTGAGCAGCACCGACAGCCAGCAACAGGACCGCCTGATGGCCCACCTGGTCCGCGAGACCTCCCGGGCGAGCCGGCTGCTGCGTGACCTGCTGACCATGGCACGGCTCGACACCGGCCGGCCCCCCGCGCACGCCCCGGTCGACCTGCGCCTGCTCTGCGAGGAGGAGGTGGCCCGTGCCCGCAGCCTTGCCCCCCACCTGACCATCACCCTGGATGCGACCGACAGCGCCGTCGTCGAGGCCGACACGACCGGGATCCAGGAGGCGGTGGCCAATCTGCTCGACAACGCCCGCCGCCACGCACGCACCCGGGCGACCGTGGCGGTGACGCGCGACGACGAGCAGGCCCACATCGAGGTGGCCGACGACGGGCCGGGGATCCGCGACGAGGCTCGGGAGCTGATCTTCGAGCGGTTCGCCACGCTCGATGGGCACGGCGGCTCGGGCCTGGGCCTGCCGATCGGCCGGTCGATCGCCCGGGCGCACGGCGGGGACCTGCGCTACGACCACGACCGGTTCGTCCTGTCGCTGCCAGTCGAGAGGTGACCTCAGCCGGCCACGAT
>SKLC01000427.1 GCA_007123425.1 Nitriliruptoraceae bacterium | reverse complement strand
GGGCGCGTCGGGCCCGACCGCGGGCGCACGGGGCGCGCGCCTGACCGTGTGGCGGGGCGTGCCCGGCCGCACGCGAGCGTAGGCTGGCGCGCACCATGGACTCCGGGCACGAGCACTTCCAGCAGTTGGCGGTCGGCCACGTCCTGGGCGGCCTCACACCCGAGGACGCGGCCCAGTTCCGTAGCCACCTGCTCGGGTGCCGTGACTGTCGGGCACGGGTGGCCGAGCTGCGGGGGATCGCCTCCGACCTCGAGCGCGCCGAGCGCGACGAGCGGGCCCGCGCGGTCGTCCAGACCGAGGTGGCCGAGCCCGCCGACGAGGGCGACGCCCCGTCGACGCGACGGTCCCCGGGGACCGCGCCCTCACGGGTCGGTGTGCGGCATGTGACCGTGGCCGCGCTGGTCGTGCTGGTGCTGGCGGGGGCGATGGCCTTCTGGAACCTGCACCTGCGCTCGAGCACGGCGATGCTGTCCACGGTGGCCGAGCAGCACGCGCAGACGCTCGAGGTGCTGGCCACCGGTCTCGCCGTCGAGGTGGAGGCCGAGCACCCAGTGCGCGGGGTGGCCGCCATCGACGGCGACCACGTGGCGGTCACCCTGGCGGGCGTGGCGCAGCCGGAGGAGGGCGAGCGCGTCGTGGCCTGGCTCCACGACGAGGAGGGCGTCACCGCCGTCGCCGAGCTCCGCACCCGGGCCGCCGAGGGGTCGGTCGCGGTGGTCCTCGAGGATCAGGATGCCGACCGCCTCGAGCTCACCCTCGAGCGGGGGGAGCTCGGCGAGGAGCCGGAGGGCGACTCGCTCGCGCACGTCGGCCTGCGGGAGCCGGCCGGCGACCAGGCCCGGGACTAGTGTCGATCCTCGGGGTCCTCGTCGAAGTAGTCGATGCGATCGATCGGCATGACCACCGACGAGAGCACGTTCATCAGGTGCGCCACGATCCGCTTGAGGTAGCGGTGCACCAGGGCGCGGGCGACCGCCTGCGGCCCCTGGTCGTCGCCGCGCACCAGGGCCGATACGTGGGCATCGAACTGGTCGAGCAGCGCGTCGCCCTCGCCCATCAGCTGGCGGGCGGCGTCCGCGTCCCGGTCCGCGAAGGCACCTGCGGCCTGATCCATGAGCACGCCGACCCGATCGCGCAGCCCGCGCAGGTCGGCGACGTCGGGGACCTCGTGGAGCTGGCCGCCGTCCGCCGCGACGTCGAAGAGGTTCTTGGCGTAGTCGCCGACCCGCTCGATGTCCTTGACGATGGACATGTACACCAGCACCGCGGGGGCGTCGATCCCTCCGTGGACGCTGGCGTGGACGACGAGCTCGCGTCGGATCTCGCGCTCGGCCTCGTTGACCCGGTGGTCGGTGGCGCGCAGCTCTCGGCCCACGTCGTGGGGCGAGACGCCCTCGAGCACCGTGGACATCGCCAGCTCGTACGCGTGGGCGTCGTCGACGAGCATCTGCTGCAGCGTGGCCTCGATGCGGTCGAGGCGGCCTTCCTCCTCACCGCGCAGGAACTTCAGCACCATCTCGTCGCTCCTATCTGAGCAGCAGCACGCCGAGCACCGGGATCACGACGAACATCCCCAGGATGTAGGCGGCCACAAGGCTACGTCGCTCGACCGCTTCCCGAGCCAGCCGGTCCGCGATCCGCAGCGGGATCGCACGCAGCTGCGGCACGGGGTAGAGCAGTGAGATCGCCGCGACGTTGAACAGCGTATGCACCAGGGCGATCGTGAGCCCCTCCGGATGGACCACCGCCAGTGAGGCCATCAGCGCCGTCAGGGTGGTGCCGACGTTCGCGCCGAGCGTGATCGGGAAGGCGTTGCGCACGGTCAGGATCCCGGCGGCCACCAGGGGCACCAGGATCGAGGTCGTGATCGTCGAGGTCTGCACCGCGACGGTGACGACGATGCCCACCAGGATCCCCACGAGCCCGCCGCCACGGCCCACGACCCGGTTCATGACCCGCTCGACCGAGCCGGCCACAAGCTCGCGCATGTTCTTGGTGACGGTCGCCAGGGCCGCGAAGATCAGCCCGAGGCCCACGGCGAGCAGCAGGGCGCCCGCGAGCGGGCCCAGGGCGATCGCGCCCTCGACGGCATCGCTGATCCACCCCGCCGGGGTCCGGACGACCTCGCGCAGCGGGCTGGTGCCGGGCTCGCTGATCTCGGTCCCGCGCAGCACCTCGGTCAGGCGGGTGGCGAGGAAGGCCAGCACGCCCTTGTCGTCAGGCAGGTCCAGCAGCCGCGCCGACAGCAGCTCGAGGGGCAGCAGGAGCCCGACCGCCATGAGGTTGAAGAAGTCGTGCATGGTGGCGGCGGAGAACGCCCGGCGGAACTGATCGGGGCGACGGAGGCTGCCCAACGACGCGAGGGTGTTGGTGACGGTCGTGCCGATGTTGGCGCCCATGATCATGGGCACCGCGAAGCCGACCGGCAGCGTCCCCGCGCCCACGAGCCCCACGATCGTGGAGGTCGACACCGACGAGGACTGCACGAGCACGGTCGCCAGGATGCCGGCGAACAGCCCCGCCAGGGGATTGGAGACGCTCTCGAGCAGACCCTCCTGGAACCCTTCCCCCATCGCGGCGATGCCGGACTCCAGCAGGGACACGCCGACCAGGAACCCGTACAGGGCCAGGGCGACGAGCAGGCCCCGCAGCACCGGCGGAAGCCGTCGGCGACGAGCCGACAGGGCCGAGTGATCGCTCGTCACGACACGGCTCGTGGGTCGGGGGCGGGCGGAGCCTCGCACGTCACCCGCAGCACGACAAGTCGACGTCCACGCCACGAGGGCGCGACGTGGCGCCGCGCCCTCGTGGGACGTGCTGGGGAACCCTCGCACCGCGCCCGTCCGGCCGACACGGACGCCGGTCGCGCGACCCGGAACCTGTCCGGGCGGCGCACCGTCCACGCCGTGGGGAGACGGGCCACGTCGGGCGGGACCAGATCCCGACCGGTGCCAAGAGCGGTGCCCGGCGGGGTCTCGCCGGGTGGTCCAGCCACCGACCTAGCGGCCGGGCACCTCCAGGGTCCCGTGACGACAGCTATCCAATGGACCACCTCCTTCCTCTGGTGCGACGATCGAAGCACACCGGCGTGGCGCCCGCCACCGTTTTCGGGCTGCGAGCTCGCCAGCGGTCGCGCACGCCCGTCTTGTCGTTCCGCGCGTCGCCGGGGTACCGTTCTGGCCTCCGGGCGCGTAGCTCAGTGGGAGAGCGCTGCCTTCACACGGCAGAGGCCAGAGGTTCGATACCTCTCGCGCCCACCCCGATGAACCCCCTCCCACGGGGGTTCTCGGCATGTCCGGGCCCCTGTGGCACGCCGGTGGCCGTCGGCGGGGACGAGCCGCCTCGGGGCACGCCCACCGGATCTCCGACGCGGGGCGGGCCGCATCACCAGGAGGCGGTGCCCGGCGGCCCCTTGAACGGCCCGACGATCCGGGCGGTGATCCAGCCGCCGTAGAAGTCGCCGTCGCTGCCGCGGACCTCCTCGCCGTCGACGAGGCAGCGGTCGACGCGCCCGGGGTAGAAGCTGACGTGGCCCGCGATGCTTGCGTACGCGGCCGTGGGCGAGGGGTACCACCAGCAGGCCAACGGCGAGCGTCGACGCCCGGCCTCGAGATCCGCGTAGATGGCCTCGCCCTTCCATTCGCACCGGGTGCGGTGGGTCGAGACCCGCAGCAGCGCGAGGTCCACGTCGTCGCTCGGGATGTAGTAGGAGGGCGGGTGCGAGGTCTCCAGGACCCGGACGGCGCGGCGGGTCCGGGCGACCACGCGGTCCGCGAACTCGACGACCACGAGCTCTGAGGTGGGGTCGAGCGCCGGGGGGCGTGGGTAGTCCCACACCGACTCCTGGCCCGGACCCGGGCGCTGGGAACGCGGACGTGGGGCCATGACCGCTCCTCGACTGCGATGACCATCCCGTGTGGGCTTCGGAGCCCCGCCGCGGGACGGATGCGTCCCCGGGGTCAGGCCCGTCGCTCCTGGACGGCGTTGACGACCCAGAGCAGGCCGGTCAGCGCCGGGACGGCCCACTGCTCGATCCGCAGCCGCGCCTGCGCCCGGGCCACCTCGGGCGGCGTGTCCGAGATCGGCCGTACCGCCGTGGCCACCGGGACGTCGCCGGCGAGCATGACTCGGCGGCCCGCCACTCCCGTGCCGGCGGTGGCCAGCAGCGCGGCTGCGGTGAGCGCCGTGCGGGTGACGGCCAGGCCCGGCGTGCCACGGCGCCAGAACCTCGGTGCGATCCGCCCCAGCCACAGGGCGCTGCCCAGGTGCGTGACGATGCCGACCAGCGCGCCGAGGAGTCCGC
>SKLC01000183.1 GCA_007123425.1 Nitriliruptoraceae bacterium | reverse complement strand
GTGCCTTGCAGCTACTGGCCGTCGAGGGGGTCGGGCTCCCCGTGACCTCGTTCGCGCACTCCACCAAGGACATCGACGGCCTCGTCTCGCTCGTCGGTGGGGCGCCCCTGGTCGTCAAGCTCCTCGAGGGCACCCAGGGGATGGGCGTCGTCCTGGCCGAGACCAAGAAGGCGGCCGAGTCAGTCATCGGCGCGTTCCGGCAGCTGGACGCGAACATCCTGGTCCAGGAGTTCATCAAGGAGGCCGGCGGCAGCGACATCCGTGCCTTCGTCGTGGGCAACCGGGTGGTGGCCGCCATGGAGCGCACCGCCCCCGCGGGCGACTTCCGCTCCAACGTCCATCGCGGCGGGTCGATGTCGAAGGTGCGCCTGACCCCGGAGGAGCGCGCCACCGCCAAGCGAGCGGCCAAGATCCTGGGCCTCAACGTCGCCGGCGTCGACCTGATGCGCTCCAACCACGGCCCCGTCGTGCTCGAGGTCAACTCCTCCCCCGGGCTCGAGGGCATCGAGGAGGCCACCGGCGTCGACGTCGCCGGCAAGGTCGTCGACTTCATCGACAAGAACCGCAGCGCCAACCGGGCCCGGGGCACCCGCGCCCGGGGCTGACCCGGCGTCAGTCGCGCGCGTCCTCGACCGCCTGCGCGGCCTTGCGGCCCGCGACCAGCACGGGATCCCACACCGGCGCGAACGGCGGGGCGTAGGACAGGTCGACGTTGATCAGATCGTCGACGCGCATCTCGTTCCACAGCGCCAGGGCGAGGACGTCGATGCGCTTGGCGGCGCCCTCCTCACCCACCAGCTGTGCCCCGAGGAGACGGCCGCTGTGACGCTCGCTGAGTGTCTTGATCGTGATCCTGCCGGCGCCCGGGTAGTAGCCGGCGCGGGTGGTCGACTCGATGATGGAGGTGACCGGCTCGTAGCCGGCGGCGCGCGCCTCGGCCTCGCCCAGGCCGGTGCGGGCGATCTCCAGGCCGCACACCTTGGTCACCGCGGTGCCCAGGACCCCGGGGAAGGTCGCGTACGACCCGCCGAGGTTCAGCCCGGCGATGCGCCCCTGCTTGTTCGCGATCGTGCCCAGCGCGATCGCCACCGGCCCCTGCGAGACGCGGTGGAAGGTCTCGACGCAGTCGCCGGCGGCCCACACCCCCTCCACGGGCGTGCGCTGCCGACGGTCGACGACGAGGCCGCCGGTCGTGCCCACGGGCAGCCCCGCGTCGGCGCCGAGGTCGCTGAAGGGGCGCGCGCCGGTGCCCAGCACGACCAGATCGCAGTCGATCTCGTCCTCGGGCAGCACGACCGAGCTCGCCCAGCCGTCGTCGCCGGTGCGGATCTCGCGGACCTCGGCCTCGAGGTGCAGCGTGATGCCCATGCCCCGCATCGCCTCGGCGACGCGATCGCCCATGTCGGCGTCCAGCGTCTCCATGGGGCGGGGATCTCGGGAGACGACGTGGACCTCAAGGCCGCGCAGGCACATCGTCTCTGCCATCTCGATGCCGATGTAGCCGGCGCCGATGATCACGGCCTTCTCCGGCTGCCGGTCCGCCAGCGCGTCCAGGACCCGCTGGCCGTCGTCGAGGGTCTGCACCCCCAGCACCCCCGCCGCGTCGATGCCGGGCACGGGCGGGCGGATCGGTGCCGCCCCGGTGGCGATCAGCAGCTGGTCGTAGCCCTCCTCGAGCTCCCGCCCGGCGTCGAGGTCGCGCACCGTCACGGTGCGCGCGTGGGTGTCGATCCCCACGACCTCGTGGTGGATGCGCGCGTCGATCTGCTGGCGGTCCCGGAAGGTGGCCGGGTCACGGGCGACGAGGTCGTCGCGCTCGTCGACCAGCCCGCTGAGCCAGTAGGGGATGCCGCAGGCCGCATAGCTGGTCGTGCTGCCCCGCTCGAAGGCGACGATCTCCAGGTCGTCGGCGCCACGCAGGCGCCGCGCCTGCG
The DNA here is from genome assembly GCA_007123425.1 of Nitriliruptoraceae bacterium. Taxonomy (GTDB): domain Bacteria; phylum Actinomycetota; class Nitriliruptoria; order Nitriliruptorales; family Nitriliruptoraceae; genus SKLC01. Next base: position 2,392 of record SKLC01000183.1, on the reverse strand, counting down.
ACGCCGCGCTCATGCCCGCGGCGTCGCCGCCGACCACCACCAGTCGCTCGGTCATCGCTCACGCCACCTTCGTCTCGGGGTTCTACGTCGTCGGCCGTGCGCCACCGCGCATCACACGACGCTGCCGGGCCCGCCCTCCCGGTCGACCAGCTCGAAGCCTGCCGCACGCCACTCCGCGACGCCACCGACGAGGTTCTCGGCGTCATAGCCGGCGCGCGCCAGCGCCTCGGTCACCGCCGCGCTCCGACGGCCGGTGCGACACACAGCGGCGATCGGCTGGTCGCGGGGGATCTCGTCCTGGCGGGCGTTGAGCTCCCCCATCGGGATGTGCAGCGAGCCCTCGATGTGGCCCGCGGCCCACTCGTCGTCCTCGCGGACGTCGAGGAAGACCAGCTCGTCGCGTCGCTCGTGCGCGGTCGTGGGGTCCATGGCGCCCTCGTGCCGGTCGGGGGTCGGACGGCGGTCACCGCCGCCGGGCTCGACGTCAGGCGCAGCGGCGACCGCGACGCACCCTACCCGGGGGAGGTCCGGCCGGCCCCGGCGCCCGGCCACCGGCGCCCGTCCCGGTCCCGGCCCGCGAGATCGGGCCGCGACGAGGCTGCAGGAACGCGCCACGGAGTCGAGGCCTCAGCTCACGTCGAGGAGGTCGACCACGAACACCAGCGCCTCCCCCGGCGCGACCCCCGGCGCACCGCGGGTGCCGTAGCCCTGCTCGGGTGGGACGAGGATCCGGCGCCGGCCACCCTCCCGCATTCCGGCGATGCCCTCCTGCCAGCCCTCCACCCAGCGACCCTCGCCGTGCTCGTAGGTCAGCGGCTGACCGTGCTCCCACGAGGAGGCGAACTCGGTGCCGCTCCAGGCCAGCCCCACGTAGTGGACGGTCAGCAGCGCCCCGTGGGTGACGACCTCGCCATCACCCTCGACGAGGTCCTCGACCACGAGCGACTCGGGGGGCGGCCCCTCGGGCAGCTCGACCTCGGGGCCGCCCTCGGCGTCGACGGCGACCTCGGCCGGGCTCCCCTGGTCATCGGCCGCGTCCCCGGCACCATCGTCGCAGCCCGCGAGAGCCGGCAGGGCCAGCGCGAGCGCCACCATGAGCGCCGTCCGACGGTGGATGGGCACCACGTGCTCCTCGGCTCACCCCGACGACCGGCAGCCTACGGCTCACGAGCGCCTACCGTGGCGCGCATGCTCGCTGCCACCGCGGTCGGGGTGCTGGGCCTGCTGCTGCTCGCGTACGCCTCCGACCAGTTCGTGATCGGCGCCGCCCGCGCGGCGACGCTGCTGCGCCTGTCCCCCGTGGTCATCGGCGCGGTGGTGATCGGCTTCGGCACCAGCGCCCCGGAGCTGCTGGTGTCCACCCTGGCCGCCGCGCAGGGCAGCCTGGACGTCGGCGTGGGCAACATCGTCGGCTCGAACATCGCCAACCTCACCCTCGTGCTGGGTGCGGCGGCGCTGGTGACCCCGATCGCGGTGCGCGCGGCCGTCCTGCGGCGCGAGGCCCCGCTGTCGGTCGCCTCGGTGCTGCTGTTCGCGCTGCTGGTTCAGGGCGGCATGGGGCGCGTGGAGGGCGCGATCCTGCTGGCCGCGGTGGCCGCCACCCTGTGGGTCGTGCTGCGCTCGGCCCGCGAGGACGACCCGCTGCTGACCGGCGAGGTGGAGGAGTTCGTCACCCCGGGCACGCCGTCGGGACGCCGGGAGTCGGCGCGGCTGGCGTTGGGGCTGCTCGGCACCCTGGGGGGCGCCCAGGCGCTGGTGTGGTCGGCGACCACCATCGCGGCCGAGCTGGGCCTGGCCGAGGGGTTCGTGGGGCTCACCGTGGTGGCGATCGGCACGTCCCTGCCGGAGCTGGCCACGGCGGTGCAGGCGGCCCGCAAGGGCGAGACCGACCTCATCGTGGGCAACCTGCTCGGCAGCAACGTCTTCAACAGCACGGTCGTGGCGGGCGCGGCCGCGATGACCGGCCCCGGCCTGCCCATCGACCCGACCCTGACAGGGCTCGCCACGGCGCTCATGGTGGTCGTGGCCGTGGTCGCGAGCGGGCTGATGGTCTCCGGGCGGCGCGTGGTCCGCTGGGAGGGACTCGCCCTGCTGGCCGCCTACGCGGCCATGCTGCTGCTGCTCGCGTGACGCGTCTCCCTAGACTGCCTCCGGACCCCCGCACGCGACCACCGAGGCCACCGTGACCGAGCTCGTCGTCCTGCAGCATGACCCCAGCCACGGCCCGTCCGGGTTCACCGAGGTCCTCGACGCCCGGGCCTCGCTGGCTCCCTGGCGGCTGGTGGACGTCGCCGCCGGCGCGCCGCTGCCGGACCCCGGCGCCCTGGCGGGCGTGGTCGCCCTGGGCGGCCCGCCCCACGTCGGCGACGCCGAGGTGGAGCCGGGCGACGAG
>SKLC01000408.1 GCA_007123425.1 Nitriliruptoraceae bacterium | reverse complement strand
CGGGCAGAGCGGCCCGCGCCTACGAGACCAACGTCCTGCCTCGAGCCAACATCAGCCCGCACCTTGCGTGATCGCCTGCTGGCGGCTGGCGTGACCCTCTCGTTGACCATGAAGCCGGTCAGCGGACCGGACGCAGGCCTGGGAACGCGGATCAGTAGCGGTCTACCGTGGCGGTAACACGTGGTAACACAGCAATAACACAGCCCAACGAAGGCACCGCCCTCATCCCCACAGAGCGAATTCGGGCCCGTAGAGAGTCCTACGGGCCCGAATTCAGAGTGGAGGTGATCGGATTTGAACCGACGACTTCTTCGTTGCGAACGAAGCGCTCTGCCGAACTGAGCTACACCCCCGGGGGCGTCGTGGCCGCGGCCACGGACTGCGGGATGGTAGCCACCCGGGCTCGGGGGTGACAACGCGCCGCCGGTCAGCTCGACCGGGCCGCACGGCCGGCCGGCCCTCAGGCCTGCCTACCCCGCCCCTCGGCGTGCTCCAGCGCCTGCCGGTGGGCGTCGAGGGCCGCCCGCAGTCGACGCTGTCCCACCGCCGTGGTCAGGTCGCCGCGGGTGCGCTCCGTGATCGCACGGGCCGCGTCGGTGGCCCGCCGCAGGCCGCGACTGAGCCCGTCCGGCACGTCGATGCTCGTCAGGGCGGCGAGGACCTCCTGCATGAGCTCCAGCAGCCGCTCGGCCTCCTCGATGCGCTCGGCGCGGACGTGGTCGAGGCTCGCGCGCCGGAGCTCACCCACCGTCTCGGCCAGGCCGTGGAGCCAGGCGACCTCGTCGACGCCCACCTCGGCCGGCTCCGGCAGAGGCCGACCGGCGATCGCGGCCCGGGTGAGCACCGCCTCGGCGAGCTCCTTGGCGGCATCGGCGACGAAGCCGGCGTGCAGCACCTCGGGATGGTCGACGCAGGCGTCCTGGGCGCGACGGAGCGCCTCCGCGGAGGCAGCGATCAGCTCGTCGGCCCGCTCCGTCTCCCCCCGGTGGGTCGCCCGGATCGCGTTCGCCGCCGACCGGGTGGCCTCGCGGCTCGCCTGCAGGGCGACCTCGCGCGCCTCGTGGCGCCGGTCGAGCAGACGACGGATAGGGTCGGTCGCGGCCTGCAGGTCACCCGGCTGGGCCACGCTCAGTCGTCCCAGCGACGAAGGCGCACGCTCTGCAGGGCGAGGCCGCCATCCTCGGCCGGGACGTGATCGATCACCGGCTCCTCGGCGGCCGCGTGGGGACCCTGGCCACCGCCGACCGCCCGGCCGGCGGGCTCCTCGGCGGCTGGTCGGGCGCCCGCCTCACGGTGCAGGTCGATGCCGCGCACCACCTGCCGCGCCTGATCGCGCTGCAGCTTGAGGTGGCGCAGCAGCGCCGTGTAGCCCGCGGTGATGAGCAGCGTCGCCACGAACAGCAGCCACAGCAAGCCGCCGGCGGCCAGCGCCACCACGAAGGCGAGCCCCGTGCCCGCCAGCAGGCGCAGGAACCAGCTGCGGCGGCGGGCGACGACGGGATCCTCGCTGCGCGCCCCCTCGGGGGGCCCGGCCGGTCGCGTGGGACCGTGCCCGACGATCCTGCCGGCATCGGAGGGGACCATCAGCTCACGGCCCTGTCCGGGCTTGGCACGTAGGACGTCCATGGCTCGCTCGAATCCTCCGACGGTGGTGTGAGGCGACGAGTTCCGGGAACGCAGCGCCCCGGGCAGCAGGAGAACTGCCCAGAGGAGCAGCAGCACGACGATCGCCTCGTTCACCGCATCCTCACGGGGCTTCGCCTTGGAGGTCCGTCACCACCCACCAGGAGTGGATGTCGCGGCGGAAACTAACACCGGATGATGCCGGGACGAAGGAGGCACGACCGTCCCGGCCGGCGGGGAAGGCTACCGGGCGCGTGCCGAACGCCGGGACGCTCGCTGCGTGCGCGCCGGCTGTCACGGCGGGGCACGGGGCGGGACGCGGCCCGACCGCCCTCCCGGCACCCCGTGACGCCGTACCTGGGGCGGGATCGCTACGGCAGGTCCAGGGCGCCCGAGCGGCCCCCGCGCTTGCGCCGCAGGCGCAGGTCGGTGACCACGACGTCGGGCTGCACCGCCTTGCACAGGTCGTAGAGGGTCAGCGCGGCCACGCTGGCGGCGGTCAGCGCCTCCATCTCGACGCCGGTGCGGTCGGCGGCCCGGGCGACGGCGGTGACCGTGGCCTCGCCCGCCTCGACGTCGACCGCCACGTCGACGTCCACGGACGTCAGCGCCACGTGGTGGCACAGCGGGATCAGCTCCGGGGTGCGCTTGGCCGCCTGGATCCCGGCGATGCGCGCCACCGGCAGCGCGTCGCCCTTGGGCAGCTCGCCGTCGGCCAGCAGCCGCGCGGTGGCCGGGTGCAGGCGCACGACGCACTCGGCGACGGCCTCGCGGTCGGTGGTGTCCTTGCCGCCGACGTCGACCATGCGCGCCCGGCCGTCGTCGTCGAGGTGGCTGAGCTCGGCCATCAGTCGACCAGCAGCTGCACGCGCACCTCGCCGCCCTCGGCGACCTCGGTGGCGTCCTCGCCGATGACGGCGAGCCCGTCGGCCCGCGCGATCGAGGTGATGACGTGGGAGCCCTGCGCCCCGGTGGGCGTCGCGAGCCACCGACCCTGCTCGCGGGCCAGCCGCACCCGCAGGTAGGTGCGCTTGCCGGGGCTGGAGCGCAGGGGCTCGGTGGCGGTGGCGAGCACGCTCGGCCGGGCGACGTCGCGCCGGCCCTGCAGGTGGCGCAGCGCGGGGCGCACGAACACCTCGAAGGAGACGAAGGACGAGACCGGGTTGCCCGGCAGGCCGATCACGGGCGTGGCGCCGATGCGGCCCCGGATCTGGGGCATCCCCGGCTTCATCGCGACCTTCGTGGAGGTGACCTCGCCCAGCGCCCCGATGACGTCCGGCAGCAGGTCGTGGGTGCCCGCGCTCGCGCCGCCGGTGCACACGAACAGGTCCGCGTGCCCGAGGTTGGTGTCGAAGGCGTACATCAGCGCCTTGCGGTCGTCGGGGACGATCCCGGCGGAGAAGGGCAGCGCGCCCGTCTGCCGGATCATCGCCGCGAGCATGGGGCCGTTGGCGTCGCGGATCCGTCCCGGGCCCGGCTCGTCCTCGGCGCGCACCAGCTCGTCGCCGCTGACCACGACCACGACCCGCGGCTGGGGCAGGCAGGTGACCCGGCTCACGCCGGCGGCGGCCAGCAGGCCCACGTCCGCGGGGGTGACACGGCGGCCCGCGGCCACCAGCGGCTGGCCCGGGGTGAGGTCCTCGCCCGGCTGCCGGACGTTGGCACCGGCGTCGACGGCGCGGTGGATCGCGACCCGGCCCTGCCCCCCGGAGGTCGTCTCCACCGGCACGACCGCATCCGCGCCCGGGGGCATCGGCGCGCCGGTCATGATCCGCACCGCCGTGCCCGAGGACACGGCGGGCCGCTGCTCCCCGCCCGCCAGCACCTCGCCGGTCACCGCCAGCGTCACCGGCTGCTCGACGGTCGCGGGGGCGACGTCGGCGGCCACGATGGCGTAGCCGTCCATCGCCGAGTTCGCGAACGCGGGCACGGTCACGCGGCTGGTGACGCGCTCGGCCAGCACGAGGCCGAGCGCGTCGGTCAGCCGCAGCTCGATCGGCTCGGGCGTGGGCAGCAGGTCGAGCACGCCCTGCAGGTGCTCGTCGACGGAGATCAGCTCGGCCGGGTCGGTGACCTCGGCGCGCCCGTGGCCCACGAACCGGCTCACGTCGGTCTCCCGTCCAGCCACGCGCGCAGCCACGCTACGAAGTCCTCGCCGAGGTCGTCGCGCTCCGCGGCCAGCTGCACCGTCGCCTTGAGGAAGCCGAGCTTGTCGCCGGTGTCGTAGCGGGGCCCGTCGAGCCGCACGCCCACGATCGGCTCCTGCTCGGCCTGGGTCTGCAGGGCGTCGGTGAGCTGGATCTCGCCCCCCTTGCCGGGCGGGGTGCGCTGCAGGATCGAGAAGATGTCCGGCGTGCACACGTAGCGGCCGATGATGATGAGGTTCGAGGGCGCCTCGGCCGGGTCGGGCTTCTCCACCAGTCCGGTGATGCGCACCTCGTCCTCAGCGTCGCCCGGCTCGGTGGCGGCCACCCCGTAGAGGTGCACCTGGTCCTCGGGGACCTCCATCAGGCCCACCACGGAGCGGCCCGTGCGCTCGTGGACCTCGATCATGCGCTCGAGGTAGGGCGTCGCCGGATCCACGATGTCGTCGCCGAGCAGCACCGCGAAGCTCTCGTCGCCCACGTGGTCGGCCCCCGTCAGCACGGCGTGGCCCAGCCCCAGCGGCTCCTGCTGGCGGACGCTGTGCACGGTGGCGAGGTCGGCGAGGTCGCGCACGAGCTCCAGCTCGGCCTCCTTGCCCTTGGCG
>SKLC01000169.1 GCA_007123425.1 Nitriliruptoraceae bacterium | reverse complement strand
CGGCGGCGTCGGCGGCGCTGCGGGCCCGCTCGATCGTGCGCACGTCGTGGCGCAGGCCGAGCTCGGCGGCCGCCCGGGTCGCCGGGGTCTCGGGTGGCGGAGCCGCGCGCTCGCTCACGGGCGGAGCAGCAGCTTGCCGGAGGTCGTCCCCGACTCGAGGTCGGCGTGGGCCCGCGCGGCCTCCTCGAGCGGGTAGCGATCGTGGATCGCGACGTCGAGCTTGCCGTGGTGCGCCAGCTCGAGCACGGTGGTCGCACGCCAGTGCAGCTCGTCGGCCTCGGCGGCGTAGTGGGCGAGGCTGGGCCGGGTGAGGAAGAGCGAGCCGGCCCGGTTGAGCACCTGGGGGTCGACGGGCGGGACCGGCCCCGACGACTGGCCGTAGAGCGCGACCAGCCCGCGCGGCTTGCAGCAGCGCAGCGAGTCGTCGAAGGTCGCCGCGCCCACGGAGTCGTACACGACGTCGACGCCCTCGCCGTCGGTGAGCTCGGCGACCGCCGCCGCCACGTCGACGTCGCGGTAGCGGATCACCTCGGCGGCCCCCAGCTCCCGCGCGCGCCGCTCCTTGGCGTCGGTGGAGGTGGCCGCCAGCACCCGGGCCCCCCGGTAGGTCGCGAGCTGCACCAACAGCTGGCCGACCCCGCCGGCCGGCGCGTACACCAGCACCGTGTCGTCCCGGCCGAGGTGCTTGGTGGAGTAGGCGAGGTAGTGCGCCGTCATGCCCTGCAGCATCAGGGCGGCCGCCAGGTCGAGGTCGAGGTCGTCGGGCACGACGACCGCCCGCTCCTCGCGCAGCACCACCCGGTCGGCGTAGGAGCCGAGCGCATCCGCCCACGCCACCCGGTCGCCGACGGCGCGGTGGGTCACGCCGGGCCCGACCTCCACGACCTCGCCGGCGCCCTCGAGCCCGAGGGTGGCGGGCAGCGGCAGCGTGTAGGCCCCGCTGCGCTGATAGGTGTCGACGAAGTTCACCCCCGCGGCCCGCACCGCGACGGCCACCTCGCCCTCGCCGGGGCGCGGCTCGTCGACGTCGACGGCCCGCAGGGCGTCGGGGCCGCCGGGCTCGCTGATCTGCACCGCACGCATGAGTCGTCCCTCCGCCGATCGTCGCCACCGGTCCCCGGACTCTGGCTTCGGGCCCTTCCACCGGTCGCCGGCCTGCAGGAGGACGCTATCGCGATGGCAGTAGGCTCGGGCCCGTCCGACGGAGGTGAGCTGTCGGGCATCCGGGAGTCCGAGGAGAGCAGCAGCGCATGACGGGTATCGCATCCGAGGTGTACGGGCCCGACCGGGGCACGGTGGTCGAGGCCGAGGGCGTCCGACTCGACACGTTCCTCGACGGCCCCGACGGCGGCGAGGTGGTGCTGCTGATCTCGGGTCTGAGCCGCCAGCGCATCGAGTGGCCCGCGGCGCTGCCCCGAGCGCTGCACGTCGCCGGCCTGCGCACCCTGACCGTCGACAACCGGGACGTGGGCCGCTCCACGAAGCTCTCCGACGCCCCTGGGGACGGGCCGCCCTACCTGCTGGCCGACATGGCCGCCGACCACGCCGCGGTGCTCGACCACCACGGCATCGGCCGTGCGCACGTCGCGGGGATGTCGATGGGCGGGATGATCGCCCAGCAGCTCACGATCGACCATCCCGACCGGGTCGTCTCGCTGACCTCGGTGATGTCGACGACCGGCGCGCGTGACGCCGGCCGACCCTCCGAGGAGGCGATGGCGGTGCTCACCCGGCCGGCCCCGACCGAGCGCGCGGCGTTCCTCGACCACGCGGTCGAGTCCGCCCGGGTCATCGGCTCGCCCGGCCTCGTCGACGAGGCCGCCGTGCGCGAGCGTGCCGCCGCCGCCTTCGACCGCGGCGTCGACCCCAAGGGGATCATGCGCCAGCTCCAGGCGATCATGGCCGGCGGCGACCGCAGCGCGGCCCTGGCCGACGTCGAGGTCCCCACCCTGGTGCTGCACGGTGACGCCGATCCCCTGGTCACCCCGTCGGGAGCCGAGGCCACCGCCGCGGCGGTCCCGGGCGCCCGGCTGCACTGGCTGGCCGGCATGGGCCACGACCTGCCCGCCGCGTTCCTGCCCGAGATCGTGGGCGCCCTGGTGGGGCACACGCGGGACGCCTCCCGGCGTGGCTGACCCCGGCCCTCGGCAGGTGCCGATCGGCCGGTCCCGGCAGGCCCGCCCCCCGGCCGCCGCCGGCGTCACGCAACTGCGTGTCCCGGCCGCCGAGGGCGTCACGCAACTGCGTGTCCCGGCCACCGAGGGCGTCACGCTGGACGTGGGCGTCACCGGTCCGCGCGACGGTCCGGTGCTGCTGCTGGTCAGCGGTCTCGGCAGCCAGCGCACGGACTGGCCGGCAGAGCTGCTGGCCGGGTTGGTGGCGGCCGGCCTGCGGGTGGTCACGGTCGACAACCGCGATGTCGGCCGCTCGACCTGGTGGCACGGCGACGTCGACCGAGCGGCGCTGGCGCGGGCCTACCGCGGCGGGCCCGTCGACGCCCCGTATCGCCTGGCCGACCTGGCCGCCGATCTCGTCGCCGTCCTCGACCACCTCGGTGTGGCGGCGGCCCACGTGCTGGGCCAGTCCATGGGCGGGATGATCGCCCAGCGCCTGGCGATCGGCTGGCCCGAGCGGGTGCGCAGCCTGACCTGCGTGATGTCGACGACCGGTGACCGCGAGGTGGGCCGCCCCACCCCCGAGGTCGCGCGGGCGACGACGGCCGCCTCGCCGACGGAGCGCGAGGCCTGGATCGAGGCCAACGTCGAGCGCTCGCGGCTGACCAACAGCCCCACCCTCTTCGACGAGGCACGCGTCCGGGCGCGCTTCGCCGCGGCCTGGGACCGCGGCGGTGTGCACCCGGAGGGCAAGCAGCGGCAGCTGCTGGCGATCGCGGTCGACGGCGACCGCACCGCCGCGCTGGGCTCGCTGACGGCGCCCACCCTGGTGATCCACGGTGCCCGCGACCCCGTCGTCGGGGTCGACGGCGGGCGGGCGATCGCCGCCGCGGTGCCGCATGCGCGCCTGCTGGTGCTCGAGGAGATGGGCCACGACCTGCCGCTGCCCCTGCTGCCGACCGTGGTCGCCGCGGTGGCCGCCCAGGTCCTCGACGCCGACCCCGGTTCGCGGCGGCGCCCCGGGGTGCCGTAGCCTCGCGCCACGCCTGATGGGAGCACGAGCACCGTGGCCAGCGAGTTCACCGGAGTCAGCGACGTCCACGACCGTCTCGAGGCGGCGGGCTACCTGCCCGACCAGTCGATCGAGACGGTCGTGTACCTCGCGGAGCGGCTGGGCAAGCCGATCCTGGTCGAGGGGCCCGCGGGCGTGGGCAAGACCGAGCTGGCCAAGGCCGTCGCCGAGGCGCGCAACGCCGCCCTCATCCGCCTGCAGTGCTACGAGGGCCTCGACGAGGCCAAGGCGCTGTACGAGTGGAACTACAAGAAGCAGCTGCTGCGCATCACCCACGCCCGGGGAGGCGACGCCGAGGGCGGCGAGGACTGGGACGCCGTGGAGGACGACCTCTTCGGTGAGGACTACCTCATGGAGCGCCCGCTGCTGAAGGCCCTGCGCCACGAGGGCGAGAGCGTCCTGCTCATCGACGAGGTGGACAAGGTCGACTTCGAGTTCGAGGCGCTGCTGCTCGAGATCCTCTCCGACTTCCAGGTCACCATCCCGGAGCTGGGCACCGTCACCGGCACCCACCACCCCTTCGTGGTCCTGACGTCCAACAACACCCGCGAGCTCTCCGAGGCCTTGAAGCGCCGCTGCCTCTACCTCTACCTCGACTACCCCACGGTCGAGCGCGAGAAGGAGATCGTGCTCTCCCGGGTGCCCGACGCGCCCGAGAAGCTCGCCGACCAGCTCGTGCGGATCGTGCGCTCGCTGCGGCAGCTGGAGCTGAAGAAGCCGCCGTCGATCTCCGAGACCCTCGACTGGGCCCAGACGCTGCTCGAGCTCGGCTTCGACACCATCGACGAGGACGTCGCCCGCGGCACGATGAACGTCCTGCTCAAGTACCAGCAGGACGTCGAGAAGGCCTCCAGCCACCTCAAGCTGCCACCGCGCCCGGAGATGAACTAGGCGGTGGCCGGGGCCGAGCCTCCACGCCCGCAGGCCGCGGGCGCCGGCGACGCCGCCCGGGTCGAGGACCCCATGAGCGCGGATCGCCGGACGCTGGTGATCGCCGCGATCGCGATGGTGGCCCTGGTCGCGATCGGGGTGGTGAGCGCCGCGATGTTCACCCGGTCGGCGTGCGGCCTGGTCGAGCCCGCAGCCGTCGACCCGGGCGCCGCCGGTGGCGAGGTGGGTGCCGTGCTCACCGAGGCCCTGCCGGGCCTGGACGAGGCCGAGGTGGCCGCCACCGTCGCGGCGCTGGACGG
>SKLC01000410.1 GCA_007123425.1 Nitriliruptoraceae bacterium | reverse complement strand
GCTGCTGGCGATCGTCTACGGGCAGCTGGCCTCCTTCGAGGGGCAGGTCGGCGTGACCGAGGGGGAGGAGCTGGGCTTCGCCGAGACCGCGGTCTCGTACTGGACCTACCGGCCGGGCCGCTGGTGGGGCGAGGAGGATCACCGCGGCTGGGTGATGGACCTCGACGAGTTCCACGTCGACTGGGTCCGCGACCCGCAGGCCCCGGGCGCGGGCCAGCCCACCACGTTCGCCTCCGACGTCACCGTCGAGCACGCCGACGGCGAGGTCACGCGCACCCGCATCGAGGGCAACGCCCCCGCCACCATCGACGGCATGAAGGTCCACCAGCTCGACTGGGGCTACGCGCCCCGCGTGGTGCTGCGCGACCCCGACGACGAGGTGCTGTTCGACGACCACCTGACCGCCACGGCCACCGAGGACGCCCAGCTGCCCCACTTCCGCGCCGCCGTCAAGGCGCCGGCCGCCGAGCCGGAGCTGGGCCTCGAGGTGTTCTTCTGGCCCTTCGCCCCCGACGGCGACGACGGGCCCCAGCTGACCGGCGCACCGTGGCCCGAGGCCCCGCTGATGATCGTGCGCGAGTACCGCGGCGACCTGCAGCTGGGCCGCACCCAGCAGACCGTCAACGAGCTCGACACCAGCCTGATGGACTCGGTGGGCGGTGCGGTGCTGCGCCCCGGCGGCGAGGTGGAGCTCTCGGACGGCTCCGTGCTCGAGCTGCCGGAGCTGCGCCACTGGGTGGGCTTCCAGATCAGCCGGCGGCCCCAGGTGCCCGCGCTGCTGTTCGGCTCCGCGCTGCTCATGGGCGGGCTCGTGCCGGCCCTGTACGCCTACCGCCGGCGCCTGTGGATCTCGGCGGTGCGCGACCGTGGGGACGGGCCTACCCTGGTGACCGTCGCCGGCCGCGCCTTCCAGCGTCCCCAGACCTTCGAGCGTGAGCACGCCGAGGTCGTCGAGCGGCTGGCGGCGGCGCTGGGCGCCGAGCCGGCCGGGCCCGGCGACGAGGCGAGCCGCGACGACCCCGCACCGTCCGGCGCGGATCCCCAGGTGGTGACCAGATGACGCAGCTGTTGGTGGCCGAGACCTCCCTGGCGGAGATCTCGCGCGTGCTCTACTCGCCGGTGACGCTGCTGCTGTACGCGGTGGCGGCGTTCCTCTACCTCTACTCGCTGACCACCACCGTGGGGCGGCGCGACGAGGAGCGGGCCCGGGGCCGCCGCGCGCAGCTGGCCGGCCTGGTGGTCGCCTCGGCGGGCCTGGCGGCCCACATCGGCCACGAGGTGACCCGGGCGATGGCCCAGGACCGCCTGCCGCTGGGCAACATGTTCGAGTTCACCTCGGCGATGGCGCTGGTCGGGGTGCTGACCGGGCTGATCTACCTGCAGTTCATCCGCAAGCGGCCCGAGCTCAACGGCTTCGTGCTGCTGGCCGGCACGCTCGTGCTCGCCTCGGCCCTGCTGGTCTACTCCGACCCCGGCCCGCTGATGCCGATCCTCGACACGTGGTGGCGGGCCCTGCACGTGACCACGATCGCGGTGGCGGCGGGGATCTTCACCGCCGGGTTCGTGTTCAACGGCCTGCACATGCTGCGCGACACCGCCGAGCGCGGGGTGGCGGCACAGCAGACCGCTGCCGCCCGGGGCTCCACGGTCGGTGCGGCCTACGCCGGCGATCTCGACCAGGTCGCCGATTCCAACCCGGGCCGCGAGGACCCCGACGAGACCACCCCTGAGGCGCAGGACGAGCACGACGCCGCCTACCGCCGGGCGCTGCGGGCGGCCGTCGATCCATGGCGCCTCGCGCTCGGCACCTTCCTGGGCACCTCGACCGTCTCGTGGGTGTTCATCGCGACGCCGACGCTGCCCATCGACCAGGGCGTGGCGCAGTTCCTCGCCGTCAACATCGGCATGGTGGCCGCGGCGCTGATCGCGCGCTGGTTCGTGCCGTTCCTGCCGGCGGCCGCGACCCTCGACGGGCTGGCCTACCGCACGATCGCGCTGGGCTTCCTCGGGTGGACCTTCGGGGTGATCTCCGGGGCGATGTGGGCCGAGCAGTCCTGGGGCCGGTTCTGGGGGTGGGACCCCAAGGAGACCGCCTCCTTCGTCACCTGGATCGCCTACGCGGCCTACCTCCACGCCCGTGCGACCTACGGCACCCGCGGCCGCGGCGCCGGCTGGATCGGGCTGGGCGCCTTCGCGGTGCTGATGTTCACCTACTACGCGGTGAACCTGGTCTTCGTCGGCCTGCACTCCTACGCCGGGCTGTAGCCGCCAGCCCCGTTTCGACGTCGCCCGGCCCACCGCGGCCGGGCGACGTCGTCCGGGCGTGTGCGCCTCGGGCTAGCCCGGATGGGTCAGGTCACCAAACATCCCTCCGGTCGGCGGCGAACACCATCACGACCGCGCCCGACAGGAGCCATCCGGGCCCTGCGCGCTCCCGCGGTCCCCACCCCCCGACCGGGAGACCATCGTGATGACGCGACACCGACGAGCACGAACGCTGGCCGCGACCGCGACCGCGGCCGCCGGCCTGCTGCTGGCCGCCTGCGCGACCGACCAGGCCGAGGACGGCGCGTCCGATCCCGCGGCCGCGGACGCCGGCGACGACATGGCCGACATGGAGGAGGCCGACGCCGACGGCGCGGACGAGACCGACCGCACGGACGGCGAGCAGACGGCGAGCGAGAGCGAGCTGGCCGTCGACGTCGACAGCAGTGGCGACCCCTACGCCGACGCCAAGGGCGCGGCCGACCACGTCACCCACGGCGCGCGCACCCTCGCGGGCGGCGTCGTGGCGGCGGCGGGCTTCGACGGCGACGTCGACAGCACCAGCGCCGAGATCCGCGCCGGGCTGACCCAGCTGTTGCAGGAGCACGTCTACCTCGCCGGCTTCGCGGTCGACGCGGCCTACGACGTCGGCCCCGACAGCGCCGAGTTCGGGCTGGCCGCCGACGCGCTCGACGAGAACTCCGTCGCGCTGGCCGACACGGTCGGCTCGGTCGCGGGCGAGGAGCACCGCGAGGCGTTCCTGAGCCTGTGGCGCGACCACATCGGGTTCTTCGTCGACTACGCGATCGCCGAGGCCGAGGGCGACGAGGACGCCAAGCAGCAGGCACGGGCCGACCTCGAGGGCTACACCGGCGACGCCGGGGCGTTCTTCGAGGACATCACCGGCGGCGAGCTGCCCGCCGGCGCCGTGGCCGACAGCCTCCGGGGCCACATCGACACGCTGACCGAGGCGATCGACGGGCTCGCCGCCGGTGACGCGGATGCGTTCGACGCGCTCAAGGGCGCCGCCGACCACGTGGTCGCCGGCGCCGAGGTGCTGGCCGGCGGCATCGCCGCCGCGTCCGACGCCGACGGGGACCCCGACTCGCAGGCTTCGCAGTTCCGCGCGGGCCTGACCGCCGCCCTGCAGGAGCACGTCTACCTCGCCGGCCTCGCGGTGAAGACCGCCTACGCCCAGGGCCCCGACAGCCCGGCCTTCGAGGCGGCGGTCGGCACGCTGGACCGCAACTCGGTCGAGCTCGCCGACGGCATCGGCCAGGTCGCGGGCGAGGAGCAACGCGAGGCGTTCCTGGGGCTGTGGCGCGACCACATCGACTTCTTCGTCGACTACGCGGTCGCGACCGCCGGGGACGACGAGCAGGGACGGACCCGGGCCGTCGCCGAGCTCGCGGGCTACACCGGTGACGCCGGGGCCTTCTTCGAGGACGTCACCGGGGGCGAGCTGCCCGCCGACGCGGTGGCGGAGAGCCTGCGAGGGCACATCTCCACGCTGGCCGGGGCCATCGACTCCCTCGACGCCGCGTTGAGCTGACCGCCGCCCTCGGGGCCTGCCGCGCGCTCGCTCGCGGGGCGGGCCCCGCGTCCCGCCACATCACGACGCCGGCAGGCGTCCCGCCATGGGTGCCCCGATCCATCCACCCCATCAAGGAGCGACCGTGACACACGTGACCGACCGAACCGCCCGCGGCCCGGTGGGCCGCCTGCTGCTGCTCTCCGCCGCCGTCGCGCTGGCGTTGGGCGCGAGCCTGGCCGGTCCGGCCACCGCATTCGTCGACGAGGGCCCCGACGAGCAGGACCAGCAGACCGACCACGCCGCGACCGAGGAGGCCGACGACGCCGAGGAGCAGGGACACGACGACGGCGAGGACCACCACGACAGCGGCGGCTTCGTCGATGACGACGACCACAGCGAGCCGGCGCCCGTGGGTGGCGTGGACGCCGGCCTCGGAGGCAGCGTCGACACCGGGGCCGGGTCGGGCCTGCTCCCCGGCGTGGCCACCACCCTGCTCGCCCTCGCGATCGCGGGCCACCTCGCCGTGGCGCGTCGGCCCGTCCGCGCGTCGGCCTGACGCCGGATGCCACCTCACCCCGGCGGCGACG
>SKLC01000244.1 GCA_007123425.1 Nitriliruptoraceae bacterium | reverse complement strand
CGGGGATCTGCGGGGTCTGCTGCAGGATGTCGAGGATCGGGAAGCGGTCCTCCTGCGCGACGGCCATGAACAGCCGCGGCATCAGGGGGAAGTGGAAGTTCATGTGGCACTCGTCGCCGTCACCGAAGTAGGCGGCGGCGTCCTCGGGCCACTGGTTGGCCTCGGCGAGGAACATTCGGTCGGAGAAGCGCTCGTCGAGGTGGGTGCGCAGCTCCTTGAGGAACTCGTGGGTCTCGGGGAGGTTCTCGCCGTTGGTGTCGTCGCGGACGAGCAGATAGGGGATGGCGTCCAGCCGCATGCCGTCGACGCCGGTCTCCATCCAGAAGTCCAGCGCCTCCTTGACGGCGCGGCGCACGTCGGGGCTGTCGAAGTTGAGGTCGGGCTGGTGGCGGAAGAAGCGGTGCCAGTAGTACTGGCCGGCCTCGGGGTGCCACTCCCAGTTCGAGGTCTCGTAGTCCTCGAAGATGATGCGGACCTCGTTCCACCTGTCCGCGGTGTCGCTCCACACGTAGAAGTCGCGCTCGCGGCTGCCCGGCGGCGCCTTGAGCGCGCGCTGGAACCACGCGTGCTGGTCCGAGGTGTGGTTGATCACCAGCTCGGTGATCACGCGCAGCCCGCGGGCGTGGGCCTCCTTCACGAAGCGCTTGAACTGCCGCATCGTGCCGTAGTCGCGGTTGACGGCGGTGTAGTCCGCGATGTCGTAGCCGTCGTCGCGCAGCGGGGAGGGATAGAACGGCAGCAGCCACAGCGCGGTGACCCCGAGGTCCTGGAGGTAGTCCAGGCGGCTGGTCAGTCCGGAGAAGTCACCGATCCCGTCGTCGTTGCTGTCCTGGAACGAGCGGACGTGGAGCTCGTAGATGACCGCGTCCTTGTACCACTCTGGATCGGCGTGGTCCTCGCGGGGCACGGCGCCTCCTGATGATGGGGGTCAGTGGTCGTGGACGGCGGTGCGGGCCTCGGCGGCGACGTCGAGGTCACCGTCGGTCGGCGCGGTGGGGGGCCGGACGTGGAACACGTGCGCCGGGATCACCGCGGGGTCGAGCAGCACGAAGTTGTCGTGGCCCTGCCAGGTGTAGGTGCCCCCGCCGAGCACGTCCTCGACCACGAACGGCTGATCGTCGGTGATCCCCAGCCGCGCGAGGTCGAGGTGGAGCATCCCGCCCTGCTCCTCGTGCGGGTCGAGGTTGACCACGACCAGGATGACGTCGGTGCCGTGCGGGCCCGCCGCGCTGGCGTCGGTCTTGGAGTAGGCGAGCAGCGCGTCGTTGTCCACGTGGTGGAAGGCCAGCGTGCGGTCCTGCTGCAGCGCCGGGTGCGCGTGGCGGATCCGGTTGATGCGCCCGATCAGCGGGGCGAGGGAGTCGGGATGGTCGAGCTCCCAGCGGCGGATCTCGTACTTCTCGTTGCGGGCGTACTCCTCGGCGCCCTCGCGTGCCTGCGACCACTGCAGCTCGAAGGCGGGCCCGTACATGCCGTAGTTGGCGGTCAGGGTCGCGGCGAGCACGAGCCGCTGGACGAAGACGCTGCGCAGCCCGGTCTGCAGCTGATCGGTGAGGATGTCGGGGGTGTTGGGCCAGGAGTTGGGCCGGAACACGTCGACGACGGGGCGGCTGGTGAGCTCGGTGTAGTACTGCTCGATCTCCCACTTGGCGCGTCGCCAGGTGAAGTAGGTGTAGGACTGGGTGAAGCCCCGCCGGGCGAGCTCGTACATGACCTTGGGCCGGGTGAAGGCCTCGGCCAGCAGGATCACGTCGGGATGCTCGCGGGTGAGCTCCTGAAGGCACCAGGCCCAGAAGGGCAGCGACTTCGTGTGCGGGTTGTCGACCCGGAAGATGCGCACGCCCTGGTCGACCCAGAACTCGAAGATGCTCTTGAGCTCCCGCCACAGGCCCTCGGCGTCATGGCTCTCGAAGTCGAACGGGTAGATGTCCTGGTACTTCTTGGGCGGGTTCTCCGCGTACTGGATCGAGCCGTCGGGCCGGTGCCGGAACCACTCCGGGTGCTCGTGCACGTAGGGGTGGTCGGGCGAGCACTGGAAGGCGATGTCGAGGGCGAGCTCCATGCCGCGCTGCTCGGCGGCCTCCCGCAGCCGGGCGAAGTCGTCGAAGGTCCCAAGCTGCGGATGGATGGCCTTGTGGCCGCCGTCGGCGGACCCGATCGCCCAGGGCGAGCCGGGGTCGTCGGGGCCGGCCTGGGGCGCGTTGTCGCGCCCCTTGCGGTGGGTGGTGCCGATGGGATGGATCGGCGGCAGGTAGAGCACGTCGAAGCCCATCGAGGCGACGTGGTCGAGGCGGTCGATGACGTCATCGAAGGTCCCGTGGACCGCGGGGTCCGGGCCGGCGGAGCGGGGGAAGAGCTCGTACCACGTCGAGAACCCGGCGCGCGGCCGGTCGGCGACGAGCTCCAGGGTGCGGTCGTAGGAGGCGCGGCCCTGGCGGGGATCGGCCGCGGCGGCGAGGGCGGCGAGCTCCTCGGAGGAGCCGATGGCCACGCGCACGCCGAGGTCGAGGCCGTCGTCGAGCAGCGCCGCCCGGTCCTCCTCGAGTCGCCGGCGGGTCGCCCCGGAGGCGCGCGCGGCCAGGTCCTCGAGCAGCTGCGCGCCCACCTGCAGGTCGATCTCCTCGACCGTGCCGGCGGCGTGCCGGGCGACGAGGTCGCGCCGCCAGGTCGCCACGTGGTCGACCCAGGCGTCCACGGTGAAGCGGTACCGCCCGACCTGTGGCGGCGTGAAGCTGGCTGTCCAGCGGTCGTTGCCCGCGTGCGTGAGCGCGACCTCGTGCCAGTCCGGCTCGTCCGCGGCCTGCCAGCGCACGACCGCCGCCAGCACGTCGTGCCCGTCGCAGACGATGTCGGCGTCGATCGGGACGTCCCGTCCGGCGATGGCCTTGGCGGGGTAGCGCCCGTCGGCGACCTCGGGTTGGAGGCGCTGGACGACCACCCGCCGTCGCGTGGCTGCCACCGTGCTCCCTTTCAGCGCCTGGTGCGTGCTCGTGGCCTGCGGACGAACCTAGTGGTCGCTGACGCCGCGCGGCGTGCGTCGCACCTCGGCCGTCGGGCCGTGCTTGGCGCCGGGCGTGGAAGGCTTGAGCCACGGCGGCGCCCTGGCGCGGTCCGCGAAAGGCGGGACCGTGTCGGCGCACATGACCCTGGGCCCGGGCCCTTGGTCCCTTGCCGGGGCCGGGTGCGACTTCTACTGTCGGTCTTGGCCCGGCCGGGCCGACCCCGGTCGGGGCGCCCGGCCGCATCGGACGGACGGGCTGACGCAAGTCGTCAGGAGGTCGACGGTGCCGAAGTCTCACTCGCGATCCCGCAAGCCACACAAGGGCAGCCGCTGGCCGGGGGACCCGGACCGGCGCGTGAAGTACGTCCTGCGCTACCGCCGCAAGGGCGACGAGGTGGTCCCGGAGACGAAGCTGATTCGTCGGGGATCCCGGCCCGAGCCCAAGGAGCTCGCGCCCGAGCAGGCGCAGCTCGACCGGCGTGAGCAGCTGCGTCGGGATCGTCGAGCGGCAGCCCAGGAGCTGGGCGAGACCGTCAAGCAGATGAACACCGGGCTGCGGGCGCTGTAGCAGCCCCTCGGCAGGGCCGGTGGCCACGGCCGCCGGCCCCGCATCCCGGGTCAGCGTGGCCGCCGGGCGGTGAGCTCCTCGTCCACGCCCAGGACCAGGGGTGGATGCAGCTGCAGGTCGAGGATGACCCAGGTGCCGGGCTCCGCCTCGGGCGGGAGTTCATCGGCGCCGAGGTCCACACGGGTGCCACCGGGCCCCACGCGCAGGGTCGCGGTGGTGTCGTCGATGGCGTCGACGAGTGCGCGGTCGGGGGCCACGCCAGGGGGCGGGGTCGAGCTCACGGGGCTCCTCCGGGGATCAGCTCGTGGGGCATGACGAGATCGGCCCACTGGTCGCGCCGTCGCCAGTAGCGCCGCACGTACCAGGGCCGCAGGTCAGGATGGGCAGCATCGGCCACCCGCTGGGTCCAGTCACGGGTGCGCGCGGCGGCGGTGGCGAACGCCTCCGCGCTGGCCGGGGGGTCGGAGAACCAGGCGCGCTCGAGGTCGTCGCGCTCCGCGGCGTAGCGGGCCAGCAGCCGGTCGTGGTCGCGGACGACCGTGCGATGCAGCGGCTCGTGGGCCCACCAGACCGAGGCCGGGTCGTACCGGTCGGTGGGCTCGGGCCCGAGGTCGACGGGCTGATCGACCGCGACGGGCTTGAACAGCCCGGTGCAAGGCGCGGCGGTCGCGGTGGCCCAGTGGCGTGCACCGTCGCTGCGGAGCTCCGAGAGCCACGAGGCCGTGGTCTGCGAGGCGGTGACCAGGCCGCCCGCGTGCATGCACGGAGCCGCCATGGCGCCGTTGACGGGGGAGTAGGCGGGCGGGGTGGCGGGGGTGT
>SKLC01000084.1 GCA_007123425.1 Nitriliruptoraceae bacterium | reverse complement strand
CGGAGGAGCGCCGCCGCGTCGCCGAGGAGCAGGGCTCCCGCGCCGAGGAGGAGCGCAGCCGGGCACAGCAGCTCGACCCCGACGGCGACCTCACCGACGACCGCGAGCAGAGCACGGTGGGGCGCGACGTCGACGATGGCCCGGCCTCTCGCTGAGGGCGCGGCGCCTCCGCCGGCCCGACGAGGCCGGTGGGGGCCCGGCCGGCACCGTGCCGGTCCACCGCGGGACGAGCACGGTGGCGATGGGCCGCGTGCTAGAAGATCGACAGCTCGAGTCGCTCGGCCAGCTCGTGCAGGGCCGCCTTGCCGGCCGCGGAGTTGCCCGACGGCTCCAGCGGCGGCGACCACGCGGCGAGCCCCATCTCGTGCGGGACCAGCGAGCAGATCGAGCCGGCGACACCGCTCTTGCACGGCAACCCGACGCTGTAGGCGAAGTCGCCGGCGGCGTCGTAGGTGCCGCACGTGAGCATGATCGCCGCGACGCGGCGTGACAGGGTCGGGCTCAGGATCCGTGTGCCGGTGGCGGGATCGACCCCGTTGTTGGCCAGGAAGCGCACGGCACGGGCCAGCTGCCGGGTGGTCAGCTGCAGCGAGCACTGGAAGACGTAGAGGTCGAGCACCGCGTCGATCTCGTGGTCGATGTTGTCGAAGGAGCGCATGAGGTTCGCCAGGGCCCGGTTGCGGTAGCCCGTGCGCGCCTCGTCGCGGCGCACCGTCTCGTCGACCGCCACCGGTTCGCCCACGACCTCGCTCAGCAGGCCGCGAAGCGCCGCGTACGGGTCCTCGCAGGCGGAGAGCAGGACGTCGTCGACGACCAGGGCGCCGGAGTTGATCATCGGGTTGCGCGGGATGCCGCGCTCGCGCTCGAGCTGGACCAGCGAGTTGAACGGATCCCCGGAGGGCTCGCGCCCGACGCGCCGCCACAGCCGCTCCGCGACGCTGCCGGACTGCCCCACGAGCTGCATGGCCAACGTCAGCGCGAACACCTTCGAGATCGACTGGACCGGAAAGGGCTCGTCGAGGTCGCCGACGCCGTGCACCGTCCCGTCCATCCCGACGGCCGCCAAGGCGAAGGACTCCGGGTCGAGCTCGCCCAGGGCGGGGATGTAGTCGGCCACGTGCCCGCGCGCCGCGGCGGGGCGGGCGGCCCTCTGCACCTCCCGCAGGAGCGCGTCGAGGTCGGTGTCCCGGGTCGCCGTCGGTGCTGGATCTGCTGCCACGTCGCATCGCTCCTCATCGGTCCCGGCCCAGGTGACCAGGCGCCTCCGTCGCTCGCGCCGACCATCCGGTCGGGGGCGTCCCCGGTCGGGCGTGGCGCCGGGCCGGCGGCGGACGGGTCCCGTCCACCGGGGACCGAACGGTGCCGCGGCTCGGGCCCTTGGTCACTGGCCACGAGTTCCGGCGGGGCCGAGACTCTGCTCATGACCACGCTGCTGCCCCACTCCCACCCCGTCACTCGGATCGCCATGAGCGAGGACCCGCACGCCCGTCCCGCTCACGCGATGCCGCCCGTGGGCGACCCCGCCGTGGCGGGCCTCTCGCGGTGGCGCGATGCCGTGCTCGAGGTGCAGACCGCGATCCTCTCCGGCATCGAGGGCGACGAGGTGCTGCACGCGGTGGCGACGGTGGCCCGCGACCTGCTCGACGCCGACGTCGCGACCGTGGCCGTCCCCGGGTCGGGCGCGGGCACGCTCGTGCTCCGCGCGGCCTCCGGCCACCGGGCGGGCGACCTCCGCGGGGTCGTCTTCCCCATCGAGGAGTCCCTGTCGGGGCACACGCTGCGCACCGGGGAGGGCTTCCACCTCGCCGACGCGTCGAGCCACGAGAACGCCTACCAGCCCATCTGCGCCATCGGTGACCTCGGCCCGGCGCTGCTGGTCCCGCTCGACCGGGGCGTGGGGCCGTTCGGCACGCTCCTGGTGGCGCGCCGGCCGGACCGGGACGACTTCACGCACGAGGAGTTCGAGCTCCTGCGCCTGTTCGCCTCGCACATCTCGGTCGCGGTGGAGTTCTGCCGCAGCCAGGAGGAGCTGCAGCGGCTCGCGGCCGTGGAGGAGAGCGAGCGGGTGGGGCGTGAGCTGCACGACACGGTGCTGCAGCGCCTCTTCGCGATCGGGCTGCGACTGCAGGCGCTCTCGTCGGACGAGCGCAATCCGCTCGCGGTGCGAGTGCAGCCGGTTCTCGACGAGCTCGACGAGACGGTGCGCAAGATCCGTGCCACGGTCCTGGAGGCGGACTCGGGCTGAGCACGGGCGCGGCACGCGCGTCTCGCCGGCCACAGGCGGCTCGCTGACCGCTACCGTCGGTGAGAAAGACATGGGGGACGATGAGCGTCGAGGGCCACGACTCCGCGGATGCCCGCCACCTGGAGATGGTCGCGGAGATCGCCCGCCGCCTCGCGGAGGCGAAGGACCTCGACGAGCTGTTGCAGCGGACCGCCACGCTGGGCGAGGAGTACCTCGAGCACTGCGACGGGGTGAGCCTGATGCTGATCGGCGGGGCAGGCCGGATCTCCAGCCCCGCCTTCTCGTCGCAGGTCGCCTATGACAGTGACCAGGCACAGTACGAGACCGGCCAGGGGCCGTGCCTGGAGTCGATCCGGGAGCACGCGTCCATGCTCATCGACGACCTGGAGACCGACGAACGCTGGCCCGCCTACCGCGAGCGGGTCCTTTCGCTCGGGGTCCGCTCGATGCTCGGGGTCCGTCTGTTCGTCCTGGGCGACACGATGGGCGCGCTGAACTTCTACTCGGCACGGCCCCACGCCTTCGACCAGCGCTCCATCCTGCTCGCGCAGGTCTTCGCCTCGCACGCCTCGGTGGCGCTCAAGGCGGCGATCACCGAGGCCGGGCAAGAGGTCGCGCTGCGCTCGCGCGACATCATCGGCCAGGCCAAGGGTGTGCTCATGGCCCGTGAGGGCTTGACCGCCACGGACGCGTTCGCGCGGCTGCGCGAGCGCTCGCAGCAGCTCAACCGCCCCGTGCGGCTGCTGGCCGAAGAGGTCGCGGCCACCGGCGAGCTGCCCGACGCGCCGAGGAGTGGCTGACCGCGGGGCGGCCGCGGCCACCCGTGCTCCCGGCGGCCGACCGGTGTCACTCCTCCGTTCGCGGCACGGTCCCTGACGCCGGTCGATGCATGCTCGCGGCGGCCAGCGGCAGCCGCAGTTCGAACTCGCTGCCGTCATCTCTCGCGGGTCGGACGACGAGGTCGCCATCGTGTGCACGCGCACCTCCACCGTGACGTCAGGGTCGCTGTACGTGGCGGCGTTGGAGAGCAGATTCACCACGATCTCGCGTACCGCGGTCTCGTCGGCCTCGACGACGACCGCGGCGTCGAACATGACCTCGACCTCGTGCCCCGTGCATCACGACGGTGCGCAGGTCCTCGACGGACTCGGCGACCAGCGCGCCGAGGTCAAGCCGCGTGGCGTGGGTGCGGCGTCATACATCACGCCCTGCTTCCTCAAGGCGGACCACCACTGTAGCCGCAGGGGAATGGATCGCAGCGAGTCAAGCCGGTCGGTCATGGGCCTGGCCCGCCATGCCGCTGTGCTCTCCGCCGTACGCGGACGGGCTAGGCTGGCCGCAGAACGCAGCTTGTTGTGGACGAAACCGCGTCGAAGCCGTTCCGAAGACGTATGGCTCGATCGTGGAAGACCGTTCAGATGCTGCCGTTGCGCGGTCGATGGCCGGCGGCCATCGTCGGTTCGCCGCCTCGTTGCGGGAGCTCGCCTCCCGCCAGGCCGTCGACGAGACCCTGCAGCTCGCCGTCGACCTCGCCGCCGAGCTGGTGCGCGGCTGCGACGTCGCCGACATCATCTTCATCCGCCCCGGCGGCACGACCACCCCGGTGTCAACGGACCCGGTGGCGCTGGCGATCGGCGAGCTGCAGGACGAGACTGGCGAGGGCCCCTGCCTGTCGACGGTCGACAGCGAGCAGGTGGTGATCGCCGATGACCTGCGCAGCGACGGCCGGTGGCCGACCTTTGGCCCGCGTGCCGCGGAGCTTGGCGTGCGATCGGCCGCCAGCTACCAGCTGTTCCTGCATCGAAACGACGGAGACCGGTTCGGCGCGCTGGCACTGTACGGATCGCAGCCCTCGGCCTTCGACGATGAGGCCATCGACCTCGGTGAGGTGTTCGCGGCCCACTGCGCCACCGTGCTGGCCGCCGCGATCGCCCACGAGGGCGCGCGGATGGCCCTGGAGTCGCGGGACATCATCGGGCAGGCGAAGGGCATCCTGATGGCGCGGGAGAAGATGAGTGCCGCCGAGGCCTTCGACGTGCTCCGCAGGCGCTCACAGGCGCGCAACCTCAAGCTGCGCGACCTCGCGGCGGAGGTCGCTGAGACCGGCACGCTGTCCGTGCTCGACTGACCCACGCAGCTCCCCCCGTCGTCCCGTCCCGGGCCCGACCCGGGCCCGACCCGG
>SKLC01000383.1 GCA_007123425.1 Nitriliruptoraceae bacterium | reverse complement strand
TCCGCCGATGCTACGGAGCAGTCGAGGACCGACGGACGGGGACCCGAACCATGGCGGCACTCACAGGCACCCACGCCCAGGCGGCGCCACCGCACGCGTGGCCCGAGGCCCGGTCCGCCCCCCACCACGAGCTCGATCGCCACATCGTCACCGAGCTCCGGCGCGCGCTGGACGAGGGCGAGCTGCGGCTGCACTACCAGCCGCTCGTCGACCCGCGCACCGGCGAGATCATCGCTGCCGAGGCGCTGCTTCGCTGGCAGCACCCGGAGAAGGGGCTGCTCGCGCCCGGGGCCTTCCTGGAGGCCGCCGTCGCCAGCCCGCTGAGCCTCGAGCTGGCCGAGTGGGTGGCCGGGGAGGCCGTCGCCGAGTGCGCCCGGTGGCCCGTGGGTTGGCACGTGAGCATCAACCTCTCCCCGCGCCAGATCCTGCTCGGCGGCAGCCGGGGCCTGCGAGAGACGCTGGCGTGGCTCTGCCGCGTCCACGACGTCTCGCCGCGACGGCTGTGCATCGAGCTGACCGAGCAGGAGTCCCTCGACTCCACCACGCTCGTGGCGCTGCTCGACGGCCTGAGCGCCCTCGGCATCCGGGTCGCGGTCGACGACTTCGGCAACGGCAGCGCCTCGCTGGGAAGGCTGCGACAGCTGCCCTTCGACGTCGCCAAGGTCGACCGCTCGCTCCTCGACGACTTCGACGACCCCACCACCCGGATGACGCTGCGCCTCGCGATCGAGCTCGCACGCGCCTCCACCTCGACGGTGGTGGTCGAGGGCGTGGAGACCGCGGCGCAGCTCGAGCTGCTCCGCCGGCTGGACTGCGACCTCGTGCAGGGCTACCACCTCGCCCGGCCGATGTCGGCCGACGAGCTGCGCGAGCTCGCCGGGTCGCTGCTGCGACCTCCGGCGGTGGGCGACCACACCGTCGCGCTCTACGAGGAGGAGGGCGAGCTGGCGCGCCTGGTCACCGACTTCCTGGTCCCGGGGCTGCGACGGGGCGCCTCGGCCGTGGTCATCGCCCGCCCCGACCGCGTGGAGGCCATCGCGGCCGGCCTGACCCTGGCGGGGTTCGACCCCGACCGGCTGCGTGACGACCGCCGCCTGGTGGAGCTCGACGCGGCGACCAAGCTCGACGAGACGCTGGTGGACGGCGACCCCGACGTGGCCGCCTACAGCCGGGCGGTGAACGAGCTGGGCCAGCTCGTGGCTCCCGGCACCGGGCCGGTGCGCATCTTCGGCCAGCTCTCGCCGATCCTGCTCGACGAAGGCCGGCTGGACGCCGCCGTGCGACTCGAGAGCCTCTGGAACGACCTCGAGCCCCAGTTCCCCTTCACGCTGCTGTGCGCCTACCCCACCTCCTCCTTCCGACGTCCCGGCGGCACCGAGGCCTTCGCGCGGCTCCTGCGGGCCTGCCACCACCGGTGCGACGCGAGCGCCGCCGCCCGCGCGACGGCGGCACACGACCTCGCCGATCCCGCCTTCCTGCATCAGGAGCTCGAGATCGTGCGCGCCGAGCGCGACCTGCTCAGCGAGCGCGTGCTCGACTGATGGATCCCCGAGCTGCAGCGCAGCAGGCGGGCTCCACGGCCGAGCCCGTGCCCGAGCCCCGACGAGAGCCGCCACCGGCGACCAGCCGCGTCGCCGTGCCACGCGAGCTCCTCCACCAGCTGGGCAACGTGCTCACGCCGATGCTGCTGGCCGTGCAGACCCTGCAGCGTCGCGGTGGGCACGACGAGCTCGCGGCCTCGCTGCTGGCCACGATCGAGGAGTGCACGACGCAGGCGGCGGAGCTGGTCGAGCAGGCCCGCCAGGGGCCCAGCGGGGAGAGGCAGTAGCGTCCGCGCCGACGCCGTGGCGCAAGGCCACGACCGCCGACATCGAGGCCCGCGCGATGCCCCCTCCCGAGCGGACCATCGCGGTGGTCGCCGCGGAGCTCGCAGAGCTGCGCCGTCACCTCGAGGAGTCGCCGCCCCACCACGGCGGCGGCCGCGCCCGGCTCGAGGAGCAGCGCCAGCGGCTCGAACGCGAGCTGGCCCGACTCCGCGACCGACCCGCCAGCGACTGACGCGCCCTCGCAGAGGCTGCCGAGGGCGTGTCTGCGGCTGGTTCGCCGGCGAGGTGCCGGCGACTACGGTTCCCGCCCGTCACGGCCGGACGGGATGGGGCACTCGAATCTCCGTGCCCCACCAGGGCCGGCGCCGTCTCTGCGCCAGGAGTCTTCCGTGAGCTCTGCCACGACCGACCCGTCGACGCAGCTGCGCTACGGCCTCGACGACGTGCCGCGGCCCTGGTACGCGGCGCTGGGGCTGGGCCTGCAGCACGTGCTCACCGCCTTCGGCGCCACGATCGCGGTGCCGCTCATCCTCGTGCCCGCGCTGGGGCTCGACGCGGGCGAGACGGCGGTGCTGCTCAGCGCCGTGTTCATCTGCGCCGGGATCGCCACGGTCCTGCAGGTCACGATCGGGACGCGCCTGCCGATCGTGCAGGGGATGTCGTTCGCGTTCCTGGGGCCCTTCTTCGCGATCGCCGCGGCCCACGAAGGCGCGACCGCGATGCAGGTCATCGCGGGCGCGATCATCGCCGGCGCGGTGATCCAGATGCTGGTGGGCTACGGCGGGCTGATGGGGCTGCTGCAGCGATTCATCACCCCGATCACCATCGGGCCCGTGATCGCCCTGATCGGGCTGTCGCTGTTCGGCGCCGCCGCGGACAACTCGTCGGGCAACTGGTGGCTGGCGCTGCTGACCGTCGCGCTGGTCTTCCTCTTCGCGCTCGTGCTCGCGCCGAGGCTGCGGTTCTTCGCGCTGTTCCCGATCCTGCTCGCGGTCGTGGTGGCCTACCTCGTCGCGCTGGCCCTGTCGACCACCGGCGTCTTCGCCGCCGGCAGCGAGAGCCACGTGGGCTTCGCCGGGCTCGGCGAGGCGCCGTGGTTCCGGGGGCTGGCGGTCGGCGAGGGCGGCCTGCTGCTGCCCTGGGGCGCGCCGGTCTTCGAGCTCGGGTTCATCATCGCGGTGCTCGCCGCCTACCTCGCCTCGACCATCGAGTCCTTCGGCGACTACCACGCGATCTCACGCATCGCGGGGCAGGGCGACCCCTCGCCCCGGCAGATCAACCGCGGCATCGGCGCCGAGGGCATCGGCTGCGCGATCACCGGCCTGCTGGGCGGCTTCGCGGCCACCTCCTACAGCGAGAACATCGGCCTGGTGGGCCTGACCCGCGTCGCCAGCCGCGTGGTGGTGATCGTCGGCGCGGTGGCGCTGGTGGCCCTGGGCCTGGTGAGCAAGGTCGGCGCGGTGATCGCCACCGTGCCCGTGCCGATCATCGGCGGGATCTATCTCGCGCTGTTCGGCCTCATCGCCGCCGTGGGCCTGTCGAACCTCCAGCGGGCCGACATGAACTCGCAGCGCAACCTCATGATCGTCGGGTTCGTGCTGTTCATGGGCCTGGTGGTGCCCAACTACTTCGCCGGCCTGCCCGACGACTGGACGCTGCTGGGCATCGACTGGCTGACCAGCCTGGCGACGGCGATCGGCAGCTCCGGCATCGCGGTCGCGGCGCTGCTGGGGCTGCTGCTCGACAACCTCATCCCCGGCTCGGCCCGAGAGCGTGGCGTGGGCACCTACGCCACCGACCGCTGAGGCAGGCCCGGGGCACCGGCTGCCGGGCGGGCCCCACCGGCTCGCCGTCGTGCCGACCGCTGACCTGTGTGCATGCATGGCGCTCACTACCCCGAAGGCGAGATCATGGGACCTTCGGCCCTAGCGGGCGGGGACCTTCAGGGGTGGCCGCCTCCATCGGCCCTCGGCACCCTTCCCGGCGGCTCGCTTCGGGCACCTTCGCCCTTCTTCCGCATCTCTCCCGCACGGAGGCACCCATGCTCCGCTCTACCTCCATCGCTGCCGTCGCCGTCCTCGCGGTCGGCCTGAGCGCCTGCGGCAACGGCGACGACGGCGGTGACGCCGCCGCGGCCGGCGGTGACCCGACCACCTCGATCGAGGTGCTGGGCACCGACAGCCTCGACTTCGACACCACGGCCTTCACCGTCCCGGTGGGCGAGGAGGTCACCGTCGAGCTCACCTCCGAGGAGGCCGTCGAGCACGACTTCGTCATCGAGGACGTCGACGGCCAGGACCTCGAGGTCGTCCACGCCGACCCCGGCCAGACCGAGACCGGCACGTTCACGCTCGACGACACGGGGACCTACACCTTCTTCTGCAGCATCCCCGGCCACCGGCAGGCCGGCATGGAGGGCACGCTCGCCGTCGTCGACGGCGACTGACTCCGGCGCTCCCGCGACGCGAGGCATGCCGCGCCGCCGGCGCGCGGTCGGTCAACGCAGGTGGTGGTCGACGGCCTCGGCGACCCGGGTGGCCCCGCGCTCGCCCATCAGGATCGAGTAGTGGTTGACGTCCTCGACGCGGACCGTCTCGACCTGCTCGAGCTC
>SKLC01000118.1 GCA_007123425.1 Nitriliruptoraceae bacterium | reverse complement strand
CGGAAGGCCAGGAACCGACGGCTGAAATTCTGGTGATGGTGCGGGCCAGCACAGGCGAGATCTGCCCGACCCCTGTTGCGGCTCCCCAACCAGCGCGCCAGCAACGCGCCACCCCGCCGCGCCAGCGGGGCACGCTGAGCACGGGCCGGGGGCGGCGGACCACCGTGGCGACGGCGTCGGCCGCCTGGTCGGCGGTGAGCAGCACCCCCGACCACGAGGGGGCGGCCTCGGGGTCGTCGACGAGGTCGTGGAGCATCGGGGTCCAGATCCCGTCGGGGCAGACCGCGGAGAGGTGGATGTCGGCGAAGCCGTGCTGGCGCAGGTCCTGGCCGGTGCCCAGGGTGTAGGCCAGCGCCGCGTGCTTGGTCGCCGCGTAGAGGGTCTCGCCGGGCGGGGCGACCAGGCCCGCGAGCGAGATCACGTTGACCACGTGGCCGCGTCCTGCCCGCCGGAAGATGCCCAGCGCGGCATTGGTGCCGTTGATGGTGCCCTCGACGTTGACGGCGAACAGGCTGCGGGTCTGCTCCTCGCCGAGCTCCCATGAGGGTCCGGTGCGCAGCAGGCCCGCGCTGTTGACCCACAGCGCCAGGCCCACCTCCCGCTCCACCTCCAGCGCCAGCACCCGGCACGCATCGGGGTCGACGACGTCGAGGCGGGTGGGCACGGCCCGCTCCCCGATCGTGGCAGCCCGCTGCCGGGCGGCGTCGAGGTCGAGGTCGGCGAGCCAGACGCGATAGCCCATCCGCGCGAGTCGGGCGGCGGTGGCCACGCCCAGTCCGCCGCCTCCGCCGGTGATCACCGCCCCGTAGCGTCCGTCCCGCATCCCGGTCCGGGGTCGACCCATCGTCCGTCCTCCCGCGGTCACGGCGGCGTCTGCGCCGCTGCCGGGAAGCCTACGCCGCCGACGCCGCGAGCTCCGCGCCTCGACGGGCCAGCGCTAGCCTCGCTGCCGGGGGCTGCCAAGGGAGAGCGGTGAGCGAGCGGGGCGAGCAGGCCATGGACGAGCAGGTGACGGCAACGATCCGCGAGGCCGCCGAGCGCTGCCGCAACTGGGGCCGGTGGGGCGACGACGACGTCCTCGGCACGCTCAACCACATCGACGACGGCAAGCGGCGCGAGGCCGCCGGGCTGGTGCGGCGGGGCGCGACCTTCTCGCTCTCGCAGTCGTTCGGCCACGACGGCCCGCAGCGCAGCGGCACCAAGCGTCCCAACCCGATCCACACGATGACGGCCACGGGGGCCGGCGCACGCGACGCGGGTCGCCGCCACGGGATGGCGGGCGCCGACGACGTCATCTTCATGGCGCTGCAGGCCTCTACGCAGTGGGACGGTCTGGGCCACATCTTCGACCACGGGCGGGCCTACAACGGCCGGGAGGCCGCCGAGGTGGTGACCGACGCCGGCGACCAGGTGACCGGCATCGAGCACGTGGCCCAGCACATGGTCACCCGGGGGGTGCTGCTCGACGTGGGCCGCGCGCTCGGCGCCGACGGCGAGCTGCCCGACGGCTTCGCGATCGGCGAGGCCGAGCTCGAGGCCACCATCGAGGCGCAGGGCCCCAGCGCGCGGGTGGGGCGCGGGGACGCGGTCCTCGTGCGCACCGGCAAGTACGCCCGGGCGCGTCGGGAGGGCTGGGGCGACTACGCGGGCGGGGCGGCGCCGGGGATGTCGTTCTTCAGCGCGGAGTGGCTGCACGGCCGCGAGATCGCGGCGCTGGCCACCGACACGTGGGGCATGGAGGTGGTGCCGACCGACCTCGAGGGCGCGGGGCTGCCGCTGCACCAGGTCGTGATCCCCAACATGGGCCTGCTCGTCGGCGAGATCTGGGACCTCGAGACGCTCGCCGAGGACTGCGCGGCCGACGGATCCTACGAGTTCCTGCTGACCGCCCCCCCGCTGAAGGTGACCGGCGCCGTGGGCGCCCCGGTCCACCCCATCGCGATGAAGTAGGGCCGGGTCCGAGGTCCGCTCGCGCTGACGGCGGGGCCGGTGTGGGCCCGGGGACCCGGGTCAGCGGTCCTCGGGGACGACGACCGCGACCGGGCAGCGAGCCGCTGCCAGCGCCTGCTGGGTGACCGAGCCCAGCAGCAGCCCGCGGAACCCGCCGAGCCCGCGGGCGCCCATGACGAGCAGGTCGGCGTCCGCCGCCAGCGCAGCGAGCTCCACGGCGGGGTGACCGACCCGCGCCACGCGTTCGACCGTGAGGCCGTGGGTGGGCACCGCCGCCAGTGCCTCGTCGATCACCAGCTCGCGGCTGAGCGCGGCCAGATCCGCCTCGACCTCTCCCGTGGGGGCCGGCGGAGGGGCGCCGGGGCGGGTGGCGATGTGGGCCACCAGCAGCTCGGCACCCTGCAGCCGGGCCTCGGCCACCGCCCACCGCAGCGCCCGCACCGCGTGCTCCGACCCGTCGACCCCGACGACGATCCGTGTCATCGTGCCCTCCTGTTCGCCGGAGCTCGAGCCTGCACCATCACGAGCGGGCGCGGCAGGGCCGCAGGTCCCGAGCGCGGCCACCCTGCCCGGCGCATGTCGGCCCGGTGGTGGTGGGACCGCCCGCACGGCTCGGGTGACCCACCCCGGGGACGCCGGCATCCACGCCGCTCTGCTGTTCCGCGTGGGCCGGTGGCGTCCATGGCCTGATGATCCCCAGGGACGTGCGCTCGCAGCGGCCTGACGGCCTCAGTGTCGGGTCACCTCGATCCGGTGCGGGCGCGCCTGCGGCGCCTTGGGGACCGTGACGGTCAGCATCCCGTCCTCGTGGTCGGCGCGGACCTCGTCGGCGTCGACCTGGGCGGGCAGCCTGACGGCACGGTGGAAGCTGCCGAACCGGCGCTCGATCCGGCGGAACCCCTCGGCCTCACGCTCGTCGTAGAAGTCGCGCGTTCCCTCGATCGTCAGCAGGTCCTCCTCGAGCCCGATCTCGATGTCGTCGGGCTTGACGCCGGGCAGCTCCACGTGGAGCACATAGGCGTCGTCGGTCTCCTCGATGTCGAGCTCCGGGCTCCAGCCGCCGGCGGGGACGGCCTCGCCGCCCCACCCCATCGTGCGGAACATCCGGTCGAGCTCGTCGCGAAGCGTGGCAAGGTCGCGCAGCGGCTCCGAGGCCGCCGCCAGTCTTCTTCCCATCGTGGTGCTCCTGATCGCACTGCCATGTCCTGCCCCGTTCGACGATCGCCCCGGCAAGGGGTGATCCCAAGGGCCCTAGGTCCCGACTTGGGTCGGGGGCGATCGCCTCTGGCACGTCGGCGTCGGCCGCGGGATGCTGCAGGTGGCGACGCGCGGGCCGCGTCCGCCCGGGTCGGCCGGGTCGGGTTCGCGCGGCGTGAGGAGGTCGCGTCCATGCCCGAGCACGACCCCCCGATCGAGATCGCCGTCGTCCGGGGCGAGGTCCCCGAGGCCGCCATGGACTATGCCCGCCGCAAGGTCAGCGGGCTGTTTCGGCTGGCCCCGGCCCCGGTGCTGCTCGCCCGCATCCACCTGGCCCACGAGACGGCGCCCAGCCTCGAGCGCCCGGCCGTGGCCAAGGCCACCCTCGACGTCAACGGCCGCCTGGTGCGCGCACACGTGGCGGCGTCCGACCTGTCCGAGGCGATCGATCTGCTGGAGGCCAAGCTGCGCCACGGGCTGGAGACCTACGCCGAGCGTCGGCAGGCCCGGCGCCACGAGCCCGCCGAGGTCCCGGCCGGGACCTGGCGGCACGGCGCACTGCCCACCGCCCGGCCGGACTACTTCCCCCGCCCGGCCGAGGAGCGTGACCTGGTGCGTCGTCGCTCCTACCTGCCCGCGGGGCAGATGGCCGGGGAGGCCGCCGAGGATCTGGCGCTGCTCGATCACGACTGGGGGCTGTTCGTCGAGGAGACGACCGGTGCGGATGCGCTGCTCGAGGTGACCGAGCGCGGTCACCGGCTGACGCTGCTCGACGAGCGCTCCCCCGATGCGCTTGAGCTCGATGGCCCCGTCGAGGTCCGGAACGGAGCGCCGGCCATGGACCTGGTCACCGCGCTGCGCCTGCTCGACGAGACCGATGACCCCAAGGTGTTCTTCGTCGACACCGGGACGGGTCGCGGCCGCGTGGTCTACCGCCGCTACGACGGGCACTACGGGACCGTCGGCGCCGAGCCGGCGTCGGCCGCGGTCCCTGAGCCAGAGAGGAGCTCGACATGACGCCCCACACGACACCCTCGGGGGCCCGCGACGCGCGGGCCAGCGAGCTGGAGCACGAGCTGCACACCTGCGTGGAGGGCCTGCAGGTCCAGGTCCGTGCCCTGGGCACGGCGGTCGACCATCTCTGCCGCGCAGTGGCGGCGTCGCCGGCAGCGGAGCAGGAGGAGGTCGCGACCGCGCTCGAGGACGCCCGCTTCGCCCTAGGCGAGGTCTGGTGACGCGAGGGCCGCGACGGTGAGCCCCGCCGCCACGAGGGCGCTCAGTGCCGCGGCCAGCGCGAAGGGGTCGAGCCCGGGTGCGCGCTCG
>SKLC01000194.1 GCA_007123425.1 Nitriliruptoraceae bacterium | reverse complement strand
GGCCCGGGCCCGCTTCTCGTCGGCGACGGCCTGCTCGCGCTCGGCGGCCGCGGCGTGCTCGTCCGCCTGCCGGACGTGCCCGCGTGCCTGCTGGCGGTCGTGCTGCTCCTGCTCGCGGCGACGCTCCTGCTGGCGCTTGCGGGCCCGCGGGACCAGGACGGCGATCGCGCCCAGGACCAGCAGCGCGACCACGACGATCGCGATGATGACGGTGATGTCCATCTTGGTGCCCTTCGCATGGGGAGGCCCCATGGCAGCCCACGCCGTCACCGCGGGTGCGGCACCTGCCCCGTCGTCCGGTCGGGACCGCTGCCCACCCGACCCGCACGGCCCCGACCGACCGTCGGTGGCGCTCAGGGCGTCTCGCACCGCATCGACGCGCGGGGCACCGGCATCAGCCCGCTGGGGTCGATCGCGGCGGCCCTGGGCGCAGCCGCACTCCGCGGTGGTCGAGCTCGCGGGACACCTTCCGCTGCCCCCGTCGTGCGAACTCCCCCATGAGGGCGACCGTCCCGCTCGGGGTGGCCGGATACACGCTCCAGCGGGAGAGCTCGACACCACCGGCGCCCCACATCTCCTTGAACGGCGCGGTCCCGCCCATGAACTCGAAGCGCTCGAGGCCTTCCTCGGCAGCTGTCCCGATCGTGAACGCGAACAGGTGCATCCCGGGGGAAGCAGACCGGAACCTCTCGTCGACCGCACCCTTCAGACCCCACCATCGACCTGCTGCCACGACATTGAGGTGCATGGCAGCAGTGGCGTCACCGATCCGCATCCGCGTTATCCGCACGCTCCCCCGCTCGGCGGCCCTGGGGAGGTAGTGGCGCAGGGTCTCTCGCTCCTGATGGTTGTGGGCGAGCGACGTGCCCGCACGCCCCTTCCAGCCGGATGCCTCCAGATGGACGTACTCGTCGAGGCACTCGAGGACGTCGCCGTCGGGCAGGTGTACGTCGAACCGCACCTCGCCCATGTCCTGGGCCTTTCGCCAGGTCCGCTCCATCTCGCGACGCCGTTTCTTGCCCAGCTTGTCGAGCGGGGCCACCCACGTGGCATCGAGCGGCAGGGAAGGACCCCCCCACCGCGAACGCGAGATCTGGATCCATTCCGGGCAGTGGCGCAACAGGGCACGTGCCGTCGGCGCGCCGGGGAGCAGCCCGTCGATCATGACCGGCTGACGCAAGCGATAGATCGCCACCGCGAGCTGCTGGAGCCGGCTCTCGTCCTCGTACAACGCGCTGCTCACGTCGTCCTTGCCGAGCCACGTCAGGCGCGCCGGGAACCTGCGGGTGGAGGCGACCAGCGGAGCGAGCGCGGTGAGCCGGTCGTCCTCCACGAGCGCGACGGCATGAAGCCGCTGGTCACCGGGGAGGGCCTCGACGTGGGCGAGCATCCAGTCGAGCTCAGAGGTGGGGCCAGCCAGGTCCGCTCGCAGGGTGGGCCAGTCACGCCGGAACTCGGCGAGCGCCGCCCCGCTCTCGATGAGCCGGACACCGGCGTCGCCGGGCTGTGCCCGCTCCACCACAGGCGTGCGTGGCTTCGCCCCCGTTGCCTTCATGGTCCCCACGCCCTTCGCCCGACGACGCCGGCGACGATACGGCGCCCGGCGCCCGGCTCAGTGGTGTTCGACACACAACCGATCGCTGCGGGCGCCGGTCCCGTGGCGCGCGCGGGCTACTGGAGGTTGGACTTCGCGATCATCTGCAGGAACTGCTCGTTCGACTTGGTGGCCCGCAGCTTGTCGATGAGCAGCTGGATCGCCGCGTCGGAGTCCATGGTCGACAGCAGGCGCCGGAGCTTCCAGACGGTCTCGAGATCGTCGCGCCCGAGCAGCAGCTCCTCCTTGCGGGTCCCCGAGGCCTGGATGTCGATGGCCGGGAAGATCCGCTTCTGCTCCATGCGGCGATCGAGGCGCAGCTCCATGTTGCCGGTGCCCTTGAACTCCTCGAAGATCACCTCGTCCATCTTCGAGCCGGTCTCGATCAGGGCCGTGGCGATGATCGTGAGGCTGCCGCCCTCCTCGATGTTGCGCGCGGCGCCGAAGAAGCGCTTGGGCGGATACAGCGCCGCCGAGTCGATGCCGCCGGACAGGATCCGGCCGCTGGCGGGTGCGGCGAGGTTGTAGGCGCGCCCCAGGCGGGTGATCGAGTCGAGCAGGATCACCACGTCCCGACCGCGCTCGACCAGCCGCTTGGCGCGCTCGAGGCACAGCTCCGCGGCCTGGGTGTGGTCCTCCGCGGGGCGGTCGAAGGTGGAGCTGATGACCTCCCCGGCGGTGGAGCGCTCGAAGTCGGTGACCTCCTCCGGGCGCTCGTCGACGAGCAGGACCATCAGGTGCGTCTCGGGGGAGTTCGTCTCGATGGCGTGGGCGAGCTGCTTGAGCACGGTGGTCTTGCCGGCCTTGGGCGGCGAGACGATGAGTCCGCGCTGGCCCTTGCCGATCGGCGCCATCATGTCGACCAGGCGCATCGCCATCGGAGACCCATCCGCGATCTCCAGGCGCAGCCGCTCCTCAGGGAACAGCGGCGTGAGGTCCTTGAAGTCCACCCGCTGCCGGTTCGCCCCGTCCCCGACCGCCAGCCCCTCGACGGTGTCGACCCGGGCGAGCGCGGGGAACTTGTCGTTGTTCTTGTTGCGGCGGATGGGGCCGGCCACGAGGTCGCCGCGGCGCAGGCCGAACCGACGCACGAACGCCTGGCTGACGTAGACGTCCTTGCTGCCGGCGAGGTAGCCGGTGCAGCGCAGGAACCCGTAGCCCTCGGGCAGCAGGTCCAGGACGCCCTCGCGCACCTCGGCGTCCTCGAGGTCCTCCTGCTGCGGACCCCCGCTGGGGCCGCGGCCCTTGCGGCGCCGCTCGCGCTTGCCGCGACCACCCTGGCCACCGCCCTCGTCCCGGCCCTCGTCATCCCGGCCCTGACCGCCGCCCTCGCCCCGGTCCCGGGCGCTGGAGTCGCCCTGACCGCGATCGTCGGCCTCGTCCCGGCCCCGCTGCACGGGCTCCTGCCGCCCCCCGCCGCGCGCCCCACCGCCGGCGTCCTCGCCCGAGCGGCGGCCCTGCGCCCCGTCAGCGGCCTCCGACGCGCCGTTGTCCGCAGCATGGGCGTCGCCGTTGCCCGAGCGCGGGGTGGCCTGGCCCGCGTTCATGATCAGGTCGACCAGGTCGGACTTGCGCATCCGTTGGTAGCCGCGCAGCTCGAGGGCAGACGCGATCTCACGGAGCTCCGCCAGCGCCTTGCGCTCGAGCAGCGAACGGTCCATGTCGTACTCCGTTGGGGCGGTCGGGCCCGGCCAGCCGGGTGCAGGTGGGCGCGGACTCAGCCGTGGAGCTGCTCCTGGTAGGACGCCCAGTCCGCGAGGAAGCGCTCGAGGCCGGCGTCGGTCAGGGGATGGCTCACCATCTGGTGGAACACCTTGGTGGGCAGGGTCGCCACGTCGGCCCCCGCCATGGCGGCCTGGGCGACGTGCTGCGGGCTGCGCAGCGAGGCCGCCAGCACCTCGGTGGCGTAGCCCTGGAGGCGGAAGATCTCGCAGATCTCGTTCAGCAGCTGGATGCCGTCATTGGCGAGGTCGTCGACCCGGCCCAGGAAGGGGGAGACGTAGGTCGCGCCCGCGCTGGCCGCCAGGATCGCCTGGGGCGCCGAGAAGCACAGGGTGACGTTGGTCTTGATGCCGTCACGGGCCAGCTGGCTGCAGGCCGCGAGGCCGGCGGGGATCAGCGGCAGCTTGATCACGACGTTGTCGGCGATGGCGGCCAGCTTGCCGGCCTCCTCGAGCATGCCCTCGGTATCGGTCGAGACCACCTCGGCGCTGACCGGGCCGTCGACCTCCGCGCAGATGTCAGAGATCATCGACGCGAAGTCCTTGCCCTCCTTGCCGGCCAGCGTCGGGTTGGTGGTGACCCCGTCGAGCACGCCCCAGCGGTTGATCTCGGTGATGTCGGCGAGGTTGGCGGTGTCGAGGAAGAGCTTCACGAGACGCTCCTGACGTCGAGGCGAGACCCATCCGGGGACCGGATGGCGGCGATGTATGGCGTGCGTGAGCGAGCTCACCGGCGTGCGCGTGGGGATTGCAGGCGGGAGTCGAGCGACCGGTGCAGCACGAGCGGGACGCTCCCCGCGCCCGACGAGCCCACCGTTCCCCGCGTCACACGAGACGAGGAGGCGCCGAGGAGTCCGCTGCAGGCGGCCACCGGCATCGGTGGAGCGACCGGGAACGGACGTCGACACGTGATCCGCGACCGAGTGGCGCGGCGACAGCGACCATCATACTCGCCGTCGGGGGCACTGCACGCATTTCGCGCCTCCTGCGACCGCGCAGCCGTCCTGGGGACAGGCGATCGCTCCGGCGAGGTCCACATCGACCTCCTCGAGCCGGAAGCCCTCGCGTGCACCGAGCCGTCGCGCCTGGGCCGCCGCCCCGCCGTCGCGCCGCGGCGCCATCAGGGCGACCGAAGGGCCCGCCCCCGACAGCCAG
>SKLC01000107.1 GCA_007123425.1 Nitriliruptoraceae bacterium | reverse complement strand
GACCCCGCCGCCGCGGCTGGTCCCGATGACCAGCAGCCCGGCGGCGAGCTCCTCCTGGGCGAGGACCAGCTCGCGCTCGATGCGGTCGCCGAACCGCACGTGGGTGCCCGCCACGTCGCGCCCGGCCTCGGCCGCCTCGGCGGCGAGCTCGGCCAGCAGCCCTTCGGCGTCGGTGGTCTGCGTGGCGCGCTGGGCCGGGGTCATGGGCCGGCCCTGGACGGTGGAGCGGGTCAGGCGCACGTGCACGAGGTGGAGATCCGCATCCAGGGTCGCCGCGAGCTGCGCGGCCACGCGGACGAGGTGGCGGGAGTCGGCGGGCGAGTCCACGCCCACGAGGATGCGGCTGGTCAGCTGCGGCATGCTCGGACTCCTAGATGAAGGGAACCACGACGACGACGGTCAGGACGAACAGGCCCAGCGCCAGCCAGCGGTGGTTGGCGTACCAGGGCTTGTCGGCCAGCTCTCGCGACTCCGCCTGCCAGGTGGCGCG
The DNA here is from genome assembly GCA_007123425.1 of Nitriliruptoraceae bacterium. Classification (GTDB taxonomy): domain Bacteria; phylum Actinomycetota; class Nitriliruptoria; order Nitriliruptorales; family Nitriliruptoraceae; genus SKLC01. Next base: position 3,982 of record SKLC01000107.1, on the reverse strand, counting down.
GTCGAAGGAGACCTCCTCGATGCTCTCGGGGTCCGGGGCGGTGGTCACCAGGGAGATCCCCACGAAGACGATGATGCTCAGCGCCACCATGATCCCGGTGCCGTAGAGGAACTGCAGCTCGACCAGCTCGAAGATCTCGGTGGCGAAGAAGGCCAGCAGCCCGAGCGGGCCGAGCCCGGCGAAGGTCCAGAACGCGGCGGGGGCCGTCGCCCGCTTCCAGAAGATCCCGCCGAGCAGGACGATCACCAGCGGCATCGTCACGTAGCCCAGGAACGACTGGAAGTACTCCACGAGGGTGTCGAAGGTGGTGATGACCGGGGCCCAGAGCGCGGCCACCACCATGAAGGCCGCCACCAGCGCCCGGCCGATCATCAGCAGCTGGCGCTCGCTCAGGTTCGAGCTGCGGGGCTTGACGAAGTCGTTGACCACCAGGCTGGAGGCACCGTTGAGCACCGAGTCCAGGGTCGACATCAGAGCGGCGATCAGCGCGGCGATCACCAGGCCGCGGGCACCGACGGGAAGGAACTCGAAGACCATCGCCGGCCAGGCCATGTCGGGGTCTGGCAGCTCCTCCCAGACGCCGGTCGCCAGGATGCCCGGGAAGATCAGCAGGACCAGCAGCGGCAGCTGCATCCCGCCGGCGAACAGCGCACCCCAGCGGCCGTGATCGAGGTTCTTGGCCGCCAGGACCTTCTGCACGATCATGTGGTTGGTGACCCAGACGTAGAAGCCCAGCCAGATCGCGCCGGTGAAGATCCCCGGCCAGGGCAGGAACTCGTCGTCTGCGGGTGGGGCGACGGTCCAGCCGCCCTCGGGGGCGAGCTCGGGCAGCACGGACCAGTCGAAGTCGAAGTTGGCGAAGATCGAGACGAAGATCGCGCCGGCGGCGCCGAACAGCAGCACCCCCTGGATCGTGTCGGTGATCATCACCGCCTGCAGCCCACCGAGGATGACGTAGGCGCCACCGAGCCCGGCGATCACCGCGATGTGGACGCCCAGCGGGACGTCGGGGAACAGCAGCTGCAGCACGAGCGCGCCGGCGAACATCGCGCCGGCGGAGTCGATGAACATCCCGGTGATGACGTTGAAGCCGGAGAACGTGTAGCGCGAGCGTCGGTCGTAGCGGCGCTCGAGGAACTCCGGGACCGTGGAGATCTTCGACTGCAGGTAGATCGGCAGGATCAGCAGCGCGAACACGAGCAGGACCAGGGTGGCCATCCACTCGTAGTTCCAGACCGCGATGCCCTCCTCGTAGCCGGCCCCTGCGAGCCCGAGGTACTGGGTGCCGGAGAAGTTCGCCGCGATCAGCGCGAAGCCGACCATCGGCCAGACCATCCCGCGCCCGGCGAGGAAGAAGTCGTCGGAGTCCTTCTTGTTGCGTCCGACCCAGAAGCCGATCCCGACGATCATGACCGCGTACGCGGCGATGATCGCGAGGTCGAGGGGTGCCAGATCGAAGTCGGGCATCAGCGCCTCCCAGCTCGGTGCAGCCGGTGGGTCAGCCGGTGAAGGTGCCGGCGGTCACCTCGGCGATCAGGGCGATGGCGATGACGACCAGGGCCGCTGCCAGCGCCAGGCCCATCCACCGGCCGCGGCCGCTGCGCGCCACCTCGGGATGCTCACCGGGACGGGGCCCCTCGGGCGCGTCCACGTCCTCGGGGCGGCGTGGCTGGTCCCCCGGGTTGTCCGTGGGGCGGGGCTGGTTCCTCGGGTTGTCGCTCGGGGAGGACATTGAGAACTCCGCGTGTCGGTTGGGACCGTGCGGCGATGATCGGCCGCGTCCGCCGCCGCGTCGCGGCAGCTCCTGTCCGTCCGCTGATCGTCCGCCGCCGCATGCCTGGCAGGCCACCGGACGTCGGGACGAGCCGGAGCCGCATCCGACGCACCCTCGGCGCCGAGGCGCTCGCAGGTGACGGCTGCTGCCGGCTAGTGTCGCCGCGGGGCATCGCGAGGGCCGCGCAGCGGGCACCGCGCAGGACCGGGCGGCCCGTCGCCGCAGGGGCACCGCCGCCGGGCGCTGCGAGGCCGCCGCCCGACCACCCGCGTGCGAGCCAGCGAACGAAGGCGGCACGATGAGCGAGCAGCAGGCACCGGTCCGGGGCGAGGCGGCTGCCACCCGGGACCTGGTCAAGGTCTACGGCGAGGGCGAGACCGCGGTGCGCGCCCTCGACGGCGTCAGCCTGGCGTTCCCGGCAGGCGGCTTCACGGCGATCATGGGGCCCTCGGGGTCGGGGAAGTCCACCCTGCTGCACTGCATGGCCGGCCTCGACCGTCCCACGTCCGGCAGCGTGCGCATCGGCGAGACGGAGATCACCGACCTCGGGGAGGCGGCGCTCACCCGGCTGCGTCGGGATCGGCTCGGGTTCATCTTCCAGGCCTTCAACCTCATTCCGACGCTGACGGCGCTGGAGAACATCGAGCTCCCCCTGCGGCTGGCCGGGCGGCGCCCCGATCGGGCCTGGGTCGACGGCCTCATCGACACCGTCGGGCTCGGCGACCGGCTCGACCACCGGCCCGCGGAGCTCTCGGGTGGGCAGCAGCAGCGGGTGGCCGCCGCGCGCGCCCTGGCGACGCGCCCCGACCTGGTGTTCGGCGACGAGCCCACGGGCAACCTCGACTCGCGCTCGGGCGCGGACCTGCTCGGCCTGCTCCAGCGCTCGGCGCACGAGCTCGGCCAGACCATCGTCATGGTGACCCACGACGCGACCGCGGCCGCCTACGCCGACCGGGTGGTCTTCCTCGCCGACGGCCGCGTCGTCGACACCCTCGCGGGCCCGACCGCGGAGGGGGTGCTCGACCGCCTCAAGCACCTCGAGGTGGCGCCGGACGGGCAGAGGGGCGAGCGCGGCTGATGTGGCGTGTGACCCGCAAGGGCCTGCTGGCCCACAAGCTCCGCCTGGCGATGACCGCGCTCGCGGTCGTGCTGGGCGTCGCCTTCGTGGCCGGCAGCTTCATCCTCACCGACACCATCGAGCGATCCTTCGGCGGCGTGATCGACCAGATCACGGGGGGGATCGACCTGCAGATCCGGCCCGAGGATGCCGGCGCCGAGTTCGACACGGGATTCAGCCAGGAGCGCGCCACCGTCCCGGCCGACCTCCTCGACGAGGTCCGGGCGACCGAGGGGGTGGCGGCCGCGGACCCCGTGGTGGGGGGGCAGGCGCAGATCATCGGCGCGGACGGCGAGCCCATCGGCGGCATGGGCCCGCCGACCCTGGGCTACAACGCGCCCACGCGGGAGGGGTTCGGCGACGTCGACGTGCGCGAAGGGCGCCTGCCCGAGCGCGAGGGCGAGGTCGCCATCGACGCGTACACGGCGCGCACCCAGCAGCTCTCGCCGGGCGACACCGTCGAGGTGATGGCGGGCGGGCCCGTCGCGTCGCAGCAGGTCGTGGGCATCGTGGGCTTCGGGGAGGCGGACAACCTCGCCGGCGCCACCGTCACCCTCTTCGACCTCGACACGGCCCTGGAGCGGTTCAGCCCCACCGGCGACCTCGACGAGATCGAGGTGCTCGCCACCGAGGGCGCCGACCTCGATGACCTGGCCGGGCGGCTCGCCGCCCTCGACGACGGCATCGAGGTGGTGACCTCCGAGCAGCTCGTCGAGGAGAACACCGAGGCCATCGCGGGGGCGCTCTCGGTCTTCTCCAACGCGCTGCTCGCGTTCGCGGGCGTGGCGCTGCTCGTCGGCGTGTTCATCATCGTCAACACCTTCTCGATCACCGTGGCCCAGCGGGTCCGTGAGTTCGCCCTGCTGCGCGCCGTGGGGGCGAGCCGGCGGCAGGTGCTGGGCTCGGTGCTGGTCGAGGCCGGGGTGCTCGGCGTGCTGGGTGGGGCCGTCGGGCTGGCGGTGGGCGGCCTGCTCGCCGTCGCCCTGCGCGCGCTGCTGTCAGCGGTGGGCATGGAGCTGCCGGCCGAGGGGCTGGTGCTGCTGCCCCGGACCGTGCTCGTGGCGCTGGGGGTGGGCCTGGGGGTGACCGTG
>SKLC01000356.1 GCA_007123425.1 Nitriliruptoraceae bacterium | reverse complement strand
CTCGTCCGGTGAGGTCGTCATCGATGCGCTGCCCCCGGATCCGGCTCCATCAGCGCTCACCGACCCCGCCGACGCGATCCTGGGCTCCGCCGAGGCCGCGCTGGCACGCGGCGTCGACGCCCAGGCCGTGGTGCGGGAGGCCGCCGAGGTGGCCCTCGACGCCGAGCGGCGCACCGGCTCGCACGTCGACATCCTCACGGAGCTGCAGCAGGACCCGGTGGTCTCGGCGTTCCTCAAGCTCTCCGACCAGTTCCTGGGGGCGCAGGGCTTCACCGAGCACGGCTTTCGCCACGCCAACCTCGTGGGCCGCATCGCCAACAACGTGCTGCACCACCTCGGTGCGGACGAGGAGCTGTGCGAGCTGGCCGCCGTGGGCGGCTACCTCCACGACGTCGGCAACGTTGTCACCCGCGCCAACCACGGGCTGTCGTCCGCCTGGGTGGCCTACGACGCGCTGCGGCGCCTCGACGTCGACCCCTACAAGATCGGGCTGGTGCTCTCGGCGGTGGGCAACCACGAGGAGCAGTACGGCAGCTCCATCGGGCCCGTCGGCGCCGCGGTGATCCTGGCCGACAAGGCCGACGTGCACAAGAGCCGGGTGCGCCCAGGGGCCGACACCAACACCGACATCCACGATCGCGTCAACGACGCGGTCACGCACTCGTTCCTACGGGTGGACGCAGAGCAGGCCACGATCACCCTGGAGCTCGAGCTCGACACGGAGCGCTCGACCGTCATCGAGTACTTCGAGATCTTCCTCGACCGCATGATCATGTGCCGTCGGGCCGCCCGTACGCTGGGCTGCGAGTTCCGCATCACGGCCAACGGCGTCCCCCTCGGCTGATACGCCGCCTGCCGGCACGAGCATTGATCAAGGAGTCGCGCGCACGTGGACAAGCGCCCACTGGTGGCCGTGCTGTCGGTCACGCTGCTCGTCGTCGTCCTCGCCGGGGCCTACCTCGGCGCGGGCGCCCGCCCCACGCTCGGTCTCGACCTGCAGGGCGGCATCAGCGCGGTCTACGAGCCGCAGCTGCCGGAGGGCGCGGAGGAGCCCGAGGACTTCGAGGAGATCCTCGACGAGACGATCGCCATCATCCGCAATCGTGTCGACGCGGCCGGCGTGGCCGAGCCGGACATCACCCGGCAGGGCACCAACGTCCTGGTGCAGCTGCCCGGCGTGCAGGAGGCCGACCGGATCCAGGAGCTGATCGGCCGCACCGCCCAGCTGACCTTCCGGCCCGTCTTCGACATCATCGACCCGGGTGACGAGCGCTACGACGCCGACCCGTCCGACGAGGCCTTCGACGACGTCCGCGAGTTCATCGCCGAGTCCCAGGTCGCCGAGTTCGCCGCGGGGGAGCCCCTCGACGTCGACGACGTGGAGCTGTTCGAGGTCAACCCGGACTGTGGCGCCCCGGTCGACGAGCAGGCCGAGCTGCCCGACGAGGAGTTCGGGATCCTCTGCGCCGGCGACCAGGACGCCGACGACGTGCCCGGCGACGCCGGGGACCTCGACGCCGACCCGATCAAGTACGTGGTCGGCCCCTCGCCGCTGAGCGGCTCCGCGATCGAGGACGCCGCCCCCGCCATGGACCAGCAGCGGGGTGGCTACGTCACCAGCCTCGACCTCGACTCGGAGGGCGGCCAGGTCTTCGCGGAGATGACGGGGCTGCTGGCCTGCGAGCCCTCGGGCACGCCGCAGCGCAGCATGGCGATCGTGCTCGACGGGCTGGTGGAGACCTCGTCGCCGATGGCCGACCAGGTGCAGTGCAACATCGGCATCCGGGGCGGCAGCGCCCAGATCTCCATGGGCGGCGAGGGCGGCCTGCAGGACCAGCTCGACCGGGCCGAGGACCTCGCGCTGGTGCTGCGCACCGGTGCGCTGCCGATCAGCCTCGAGGAGGCCACCTTCCAGACCGTCTCGCCCACGCTCGGCGCCGACTCGCTGCAGGCGGGCCTGATCGCCGGGCTGCTCGGGCTGGCGCTGGTCGGGGTCTGGCTGCTGGTCTTCTACCGGATGCTGGGCTTCGTCGCGATCGCCGAGGTGACGATCTTCGGCGTGCTGATCATGGCGCTGATCTCCCTGCTGGGGGAGACGATCGGCTTCGCGCTGACCCTGGCCGGGGTGGCCGGCATCATCGTCTCGATCGGCATCACCGCCGACTCGGCGATCATCTTCTTCGAGCGGATACGCGACGAGGTCAACCTCGGCAAGACCGTGCGCACGGCCGTCAAGCGGGCCCACGAGAGCGCGTGGCGGACCAACCTCGCCGGCAACCTGGTGACGATGCTGGTCGCGGCGATCCTGTACTTCCTCGCCGTCGGCCCGGTGCGCGGCTTCGCGCTGATGCTGGGCATCTCCAGCGTGCTCGACCTGATGATCATGTGGTTCTTCGCCCGACCCACGGTGATGCTGATGAGCAACACGCGGATGGTCAACCGGCGCACGGTGCGCGCCGCCGAGGCCACACGGGCCGAGGCGCGGGCCGCGGCCGCGGGGGGTGCGCGATGAAGACCCCCACGGTGGACTTCGTCGGCAACATCCCCCGCTGGGCGGTGATCTCGGCGGTGCTGATCCTGCTCTCGCTGGGCGGGCTGCTGCTGCGCGGCCTGGACCTCTCGATCGAGTTCGTCGGCGGGACCTCGTTCACGATCAGCGACGTCGAGCCCGACACCACCTCGGGCGAGCTGCGCGACGCCGCCGAGCAGGGCGGTGCGGAGGACGTCATCGCCCAACTGCAGACCGATGGCGACCAGGCCGTCGGCGCGGTGGTGCGCACCGACGCGATGCAGCCCGGCTCCGAGGAGGAGCGCGCGGTGCGCGACGCGCTGCTGCAGGTCGCCGGCGCCGACGAGGGCGATCTGTCCACGGACTTCGTCGGGCCGGCCTGGGGTGAGCAGATCACCCGGCAGGCCCTGGAGGCCCTGCTGGTCTTCCTGGTCGTGGTGACCGTCTACATCTCGCTGCGGCTCGAGTTCAAGATGGCGATCGCCGCGCTGATCGCCCTGGCCCACGACCTGCTGATCACCGTCGGCCTCTACGCGCTGGTCGGGTTCACGGTCAGCCCCGCCACGGTGATCGGCGTGCTGACCATCCTGGGCTACTCGCTCTACGACACGGTCGTGGTCTTCGACCGGGTCAAGGAGAACTCGATCTCGCTGGGCGAGCCCGGCCGCCGCCACTATGCGGAGCTGGTCAACAGCTCGCTCAACGAGGTGGTGTGGCGCTCGATCAACACCTCGATCACCTCGCTGCTGCCCGTGGGGGCGCTGCTGCTGGTCGGCGCGCAGGTGCTGGGGGCGACCACGCTGCAGGACCTCGCGCTGGCGCTGTTCATCGGCATCGGCGTCGGGATCTTCTCCTCGCTGTTCGTGGCCGGCCCGTTCTTCTCGTGGTGGCGGATGCGCGACCCCGACCAGCAGCGCCTGAAGGCCAAGGCGGATGCCCGCGACGCCGGCGAGCCGCTCGAGGACGACGAGGAGGCGCCGACCGCCGAGCAGCCGGCGGTCGCCGCGGGCTCACCGGAGGCGCGCGCGCCCGTCACCACCGAGTACGTCCGGGGCGAGGGCAAGCGCAAGAAGCGACGCAAGCGCTAGGGAGGCCGATGGAGATCGTCGATCCGGGGCTGCTCGAGCCCCATGTCCGCGACGTGCAGGACTTCCCCCGTGAGGGGGTGCTGTTCAAGGACGTGACCCCGCTGCTGGGCGACCACGTCGCGTTCTCCACCGCGGTCGACGCCCTGGTCACCCACTTCGGTCGGGGCACCGTCGACAAGGTGGTGGGCATCGAGGCCCGCGGGTTCATCCTCGCCGCCCCGGTCGCCTACCACTTCGGCGCCGGGTTCGTGCCCGCCCGCAAGGCCGGCAAGCTGCCCGGTCCCACCCGCTCGGTGACCTACGACCTCGAGTACGGCGAGGAGACCCTGCAGATCCACGCGGACGGGATCGCGCCGGGGGAGCGGGTGCTGATCGTCGACGACGTGCTGGCCACCGGCGGGACCGCCGCGGCGACCGTGGAGCTGGTCAAGCAGCTCGATGGCGAGGTCGTGGGCCTGGGCTTCCTGCTCGAGCTGGGCTTCCTCCAGGGGTCCGCGCGGCTCGGTGACCACCACTACGTCTCCCTGCTGACCTACTGATCCGCATCGCCGAGCGACGCCGGCTCGTCGGGCCGCTCGCGCCGTCGCCTCGCTGCTGCATCACCCCACCCCACGTGCGCTGCGTGCGCGTGCCTCTGGAGCGCGTGGCTCGTTGAGCCGACGTGGGAGGGGAGAGACGAGGCCTGACGATGGACGCTGCAAGCTTCGATGTGGAATCGCTCACCAGCAGGATCGTGGCGGCCGACCCGATGGGTCCCGTCCCGGAGGCCGCGGGGGAGCTGACCCGCCTGCACCGGGAGCTGGTGGCGGCCCTGGGCCCCGAGGGGGCGCGCGAGCGCTTCGACGAGGCGCTGCGCCGGGCGCTGACGCCCGCCCCG
>SKLC01000378.1 GCA_007123425.1 Nitriliruptoraceae bacterium | reverse complement strand
CTGGACCGGCTGCTGCCCGCGGCGCTCGACGCGGTGACCGGCCGCGGCCAGGACCTGCTCGCCCTGCCCGGCGGGGTGCGGGCCGTGGCGGTGCTCGTCGTCGACGGGCTCGGCCACCATCAGCTCGAGGAGCACGCCGCGCTGGCGCCCACCCTGGCCACCGCGACCCGGAGAGTGGGCGAGGCGCCGTTTCCCACCACCACGGCCACGAGCCTGACCACGATCGGCACCGGGCTGCCGCCTGGCCGCCACGGCATCACCGGCTACTCGTTCGCGGTCCCGGGCGAGCAGGAGCCGCTGTTCGCCCTCACCTGGAGCCTCGGCGCCCACGACCCGGCCCTCGATGCGACCGACCGGCTCGTGCCTGAGCGGCTCCAGCCCGAGCCCACCGTCTTCGAGCGCGCCCGGTCCCGGGGCGTGCGGCCGGTGACGGTGCTGCGGGAGGAGTTCATCACCTCGGGGCTGACCCGGGCGGGGCTGCGCGGCGGCGAGGTCGTGGCGGCGGCCGGGCTCGACCCCACGCTCGACGCCACGCGCGCGGCACTGCAGGGCACGGAGCCCACCGTGGTCTACGCCCACCATCCCGACCTCGACATGATCGGTCACCTCACCGGGCCGGGCAGCGACGAGTGGCGCGAAGAGCTCATCCGCGTCGACGGCGCCGTCGCTGAGGCCGTAGAGGCGCTGCCGGCCGACACCGCGCTCGTGGTCACCGCCGACCACGGGATGGTGCACGTCCCCGACGATGGCTTCATCGAGCTCGCCGACGAGGCGGCGCTGCTCGACGGCGTGAGGGTCCTGTCCGGGGATCCACGTGCCCGGCAGCTGCACGCCGTGTCGGGTGCCCGTGAGGACGTGCTGGCGGCCTGGCGGGAGCACGTCGGTGACCGCGCCCACGTGGCCTCGCGGGAGGAGGCGATCGCGGCGGGCTGGTTCGGAGCCGGTGTCGATGACCGGATCCGCGCGCGCGTCGGCGACGTCGTGATCAGCGCGCGTGACCTCGCCGTGGCCTGGGTGCACCGGGACCACGACCTGTTCGGAGGCCGGCTGCCGGGCATGCACGGCGCCCTGACCGCCGAGGAGCAGCACGTGCCGCTCATCGTGTTCCCCGCGGGATGACCACCGGCATGGCCGCCGTTCAGACCGAGAGCGCCGCTTGTGGCGTGAGCAGCGCCGGTCGACCGAACAGGTAGCCCTGGGCCAGCGGGACCCCCAGCGACCGCAGCACCTCCGCCTCGACCTCCCGCTCGACGCCCTCTGCGACCAGCAGCGCGCCGGTAGCCCCGGTGAAGCTCAGCAGCCCACGGATCAGCGCCTGGCGGATCGGGTCCGTATCGATCTCGGCGACCCAGGCGCGGTCGAGCTTCACGATGGAGGGCCGCAGCTCGTAGACGTGCCGAAGGCTCGCGTACCCCGAGCCCGCGTCGTCGACGCTGAGCCGCGCCCCGTCGAGCGCCGCGATCGCCTCGATGACGGCGGCATAGTCGGTCACGAGCTCGTGCTCGGTGATCTCGATGACCAGCGGGCGAGGGCTGTCGCGCACCACCGGTGCCAGGTCGACGCTGAGGATGGTCGCCGCCGAGAAGTTCAGCGCCACCCACACGTCGGGGGGCAGGTGCTGGGCAGCGGCCAGGACGCGGCGTGCCGCCTCGACCTCGAGCAGCGGCCCGGACCCCAGCCGCGTTGCCAGCTCGAATGCCAGATCGGGCCGCATGCCGTTCGCGAACCGGCTCAGTCCCTCGTAGCCCACCGTCGCGCCGCTCGCCAGGTCGACGACCGGTTGGAAGACCGGCCACATGCCGTCCGGCTCGAGCATCCGCGCGACCGTTGCCCGGTCGTCGGCGATGCTGGTGGTGGCGTCGACCCCGGGCAGCAGCAGGGAGGAGAGCTGGGACGCAAGGTCCACGAGCGTGGCCAGCACGGGCTCGGGCCGGCCGGTGCACGCGGTGCTGAGCACGGCGAACGGCACGTCGGCATTCTGCATCGCCACATGCACGACCTGGCGCCCGGCCGCGCGCTCGATCCAGGGCGCAACCAGCGCGAGGTGGGCCTGACCGGCGATGGCGGTCACGTCCTCGCGCCCGTGCCCGTCGATGGTGGAGACGACGCTGCCGCCGCTCAGCAGGCTCAGCGCGAGGTCGTCGACCCCGAGCTCGGAGCCCAGTGTCTCCCGCAGCGCGACCAGGACGGCCGGCAGCGGGCTGCCCGGATCGATGCCGACGAGCCTGCGCGCCAGCCGCAGACGGACCTGCATGGCGTCGCTGAGCTGCCCCTGCCAGCGGTCACGGGCCGTGAGCTGCCCCTCGATGCGCGCCACGAGCTCCTGGAGGGCGACCGGCTTGGTGAGGAAGTCGTTCGCTCCGGACCGCAGCCCCTCGAGGCGGCGGTGGAGCTCCCCGTCCCCGGTGACCACCAGGACGATCGCGCCCTCGGTGCGGGGGTCGGCGCGCAGACGGTCGAGAACCTCCTGCCCGCTGACGTCGGGCAGGTGCAGATCGAGCAGCACGACGTCCGGCCGCTCCTCGAGGGCCAGCTCCACAGCCCCCTGCCCGGAGGCGGCGCTCAGCACCTCGAAGCCCGCGCGCTCGAGGGCGAGGGCGAACGTCGTCGCCACGCTGGGCTCATCGTCGACGACGAGGATGCGTGCGGCCCCCTGCTCGCGCACGCCCCCGGTCGACGCCGGCGCGGCGGCCTGCTCGCCCAGGACCCTGTCGTGGTGGCGGCGGATGGTGCGGAGGGTGCCCGGGTCCGCCCCTGCCACCCCGGAGGGATAGGCGCAGTGCAGGCCGAAAGGGTGCGAGGCGAGCAGCTCGTTGCTCCGGGACTCGAGCCAGAGGGCGCCGCCGACGTCGCCCTCCTCCCACAGCAGCGCCGCCATGTCGCTGTACACCACCAGGCTGCGGTCGCCGGCCACCAGCTCCTCGAGGAGCACGCCGGTCACCTCGGCGAACCTGCGGGGGTCGAGGAGACCGTGGGTGCGGAAGCTCGCCAGCATCTGGTGGGCATCGGCCTCGACCAGCGCACCGGAGGCACGCGCGCCGGCGACGTCGAGTCCCCGGGCCCGCAGCACCGTCTCGAAGGCGCCGCGGTGTCGTGGCGAGGCGATGAGCAGCACGGTGTCCCCGCGGCCCAGCGCCGCCGCGACGGCATCGGCGACCGCGGTGGTCGGCAACCCCTCACCGTCGTAGAAGGTCACGGTGTGCTCGCAGCTCGGGCCGGAGCCGGGCGTCTCGATGCCGCTCATGGTGCCATCACCCCCCGGGGCGCGCGCTCGGCGTCGACCCACGCCTCGAACGCGTCGGGCGGCATCGCCGGGGCCCACAGCCAGCCCTGGGCGGCGTCGCACCGCCACGTGCGGAGCAGCTCGGCCTGCTCGGGCTCCTCGACCCCCTCGGCGATGACCGTGATCTGCAGGGTGGCGGCCAGCTGGAGGATCGCGCGGGTGATCGCGGCCTCCTCCGGGCCGTCGCCGATGGTGCGGATGAACCGCCGGTCGATCTTGACGACCTCGATGCCGAGCTGCCGGAGGGTGGCGAAGGAGGAGTAGTTGGTCCCGAAGTCGTCGACTGCGAGCCGGACCCCGAGCTCCCGCAACCCACCGACGAGCGGCAGCATCCGCTCGGTGTCGGCCACCGAGGCCTCGTCGAGCTCGAGGCACAGCGTGCCCGGGCGGATGCGGTGGCGCTCGAGCAGGGCCCCGAGCCCCGTCACGAAGTCGCCGTCGAGCAGCTGCCGGTCGGAGACGTTGACCGTGAGCTGGAAGCCGGGCCACTGCTCCTGCCACCTGGCGAGCTGCTCACACGCCCGGCGGAGCACCCACCATCCCAGCGGCACCATCAGGCCCGTCCGCTCGGCGAGCGGGACGAACTCCCCGGGGGGCACGGCTCCCAGCGTGGGATGGGTCCAGCGGCAGAGCGCCTCGGCGCCGGTGACCGCACCGTGGGCGAGCTCGACCGCGGGCTGGAAGTGGAGCTCGAGCGCCTCCTGCTCGAGGGCCGCCGCGAGCTCGGTGCGCATCTCGAGCTGTCGCGTCGCCGTGTGGTGCATGTGCTCCTCGAACAGCACCTGCCGGTTCCGCCCGGCCGCCTTGGCCATGTAGACCGCCGTGTCCGCATCACGCAGCAGCGCCTCGGCGTGCTGCCCGCCCGCGGAGGCGGTCAGCCCGACCGACGCGGTGACCACCAGCTCGCGACCTTCAACGTGCACGGGACGCCGGAGCGCCGTGAGCACGCGGTCGACGACCTCCTGCCCCGCCTCGACCGAGGTCAGCCCCTCCAGGAGGACGCCGAACTCGTCGCCGCCCAGGCGGGCGGCGGTGTCGGAGTCGCGCAGCGTGGTCTCGAGCCGATGCGCGACCTCGACGAGGACCGCGTCGCCAGCTGCGTGGCCCAGCGAGTCGTTGATCTGCTTGAACTCGTCCAGGTCGAGGACCACGACGCCCACGAGCTCGCCGCTGCGGCGAGCGAGCTCCAGCGCATGCCGGAGGCGCTCGTTGAACAGCGTGCGGTTGGCGAGGTCGGTGACGGTGTCATGCAGGGCCCGATGGGCCAGCTCGGCCTCCCGGCGGTGCTCCTCGGTGATGTCCAGCGAGAGCCCGTTGACCCCCACGATGGCACCGGTCCGGTCGCGAAGGGGCTCGCACCGGGTGCGCCACCAGCGCCCGTGCCAGGTTCCCTCGACGGTCACGGGCTCCCCGTCGAACGCGCGGGCCGCGGACGCGACGAGACCTCCCAGCGCCTCCTCGCCCGGGACGTCGTCGATCCGTGCCCCCGTGATCGCCTCGACGTCGAGCTCGAGCTGGTCGAGCGCGGCACCGGTGCAGGAGACCACCCTGAGCTCGCCGTCGAGGGTCCACAGGATCCCGGGGACCTGTTCGATGGTGAGCCTGAGCTCGCTCATCCGCGCGTTCAGCGCGGATTCGGCCGACCGGCGGCGCAGCGCCTGAGTGAGCGCGTAGGCGAGACCGGTGACGAACGATCGGTCGTCCTCGTCGAACGCGACGCCGTCGGCGACGGCCACCAGCACCAGCTCCACCTGCGCCTCTCGCACGACGGGAGCCGCCACCACGCTGCGGGCCACGGGCGCGGCCCGGACGGCGGGCTCGCCCCCGTCCGTGTCGTCGCCACCACGGATCCCCACCGAGTAGGGCTCGGCCGTGGCGGCCACCGTGCGCAGCGCCCGCTCCAGGTCCGCCGGCAGGGCGTCGAACGGCCGCTCGCCCCCCGTGCCTGAGCGCCACACCACCACATCGAAGGGGCCCTCGTGGTCGGTCATGGCGACCACGCCCGCGTGGCTCGCGGGCAGCGCGGTCACGAGCAGGTCGGCGATCTCGTCGTGCAGCTCGCCGATCGGTGCGTCCCGCAGCGCCAGCTGGGAGAAGTCGAGCAGCTCGTCCCGGAACCGCAGGCTGCGCTGCTGCGCCGCTTTGAGGCGGTGCCGCTCGATCGCATGCCGGATCAGCCGCGCGAGCGCCGACCCCCCGACCGTGCCCTTGACGATGTAGTCCTGCGCGCCGGCGTCCACCGCGGCCAGGGCGGCGACGTCGTCGTCGTTGCCCGTCAGGGCGACCACGGGCACGTCCGGCCGCGCCTCGAGCAGCCGGGTGATCGTCGCCCGCCCGTCGGAGTCCGGCAGGCCCAGGTCGGCGAGGACCAGGTCGACCTCGCCCTCCCCGGCGGTGAGCAGCCGGAGCGCGTCCGCCAGCGTCGGGGCGGAGGTGAAGGCCAGGGCCTGGGCCGCCGGCACGTCACGCAGCTCCTCGGCGAGGAGCATGACGTCGGCCGGGTTGTCCTCGATCAGCAGCACCGTCGTCACGTGCTCACTCCTCGTCGGGCAGGCGCACGAGCTCGAGCCAGAACCCCTCGATCTGCCGGACGGCCTCGAGGAAGTCCCCGATGTCCAGAGGCTTGGTGACGTAGCTGTTGGCGTGCAGGTCGTAGGTGTGGAGGATGTCCTGCTCGGCCGCCGAGGTCGTCAGCACGATGACCGGGATGCGCCGAAGCTCGGGGTCGCCCTTGACGTCGGCCAGCACCTCGCGCCCGTCCTTGCGAGGCAGGTTGAGGTCCAGCAGGATCAGGTCCGGGCGCGGTGCGTCCTCGTAGCCCGGTCCACGGCGCAGGAAGCGCATCGCCTCCTCGCCGTCGACGGCGACGTGGACGTCGTTGGCGACCTTGGCCTCCGACAGCGCCTCCTGGGTCAGCACCACGTCGCCGGGGTTGTCCTCGACGAGCAGGATCTGGGCACGGGCGGGTGCGGTGGTCATCTCGGGCCTCCCGAAGCGGCCTGTGCGGTCGAAGCGGCCTGTGCGGTCACGGCGTCCTCGGCCTCGCCGCGCGCCGGTGGCAGCGTGAGGTGGAAGGTGGTCCCGACGTCGGGCACGGAGTCGAACCAGAGACGGCCCCCGTGCCGTTCGACGATCTTCTTCGAGATGGCCAGGCCCAGGCCCGTTCCCGGGTACTCGTCCCGGGAGTGGAGCCGCTTGAAGATCATGAAGACGCGCTCCGCGTGGGCCGGGTCGATCCCGATGCCGTCGTCGGCGACCGAGATCCGCCACGAGCCGTCGGGCTCGCGTGCCGCCGAGACGGTGACGACCGGGGCCGTGTCGGGTTCGCGGAACTTGATCGCGTTGGTCAGCAGGTTCTGGAGCACCTGGCGCAGCTGCGCGGGATCCCCGAGGACCCGCGGGAGCGCTGCGACGTCCATGCTCGCGCCCGCCTCCGCGATCAGGCGCCCGAGGTCGGTGGTCACCTGCCCCATGAGCACGCCCAGGTCGACGGCCTGGGACGGCTGCGCGCGGGTGGAGACCCGGGAGAAGGCCAGCAGGTCGTTGATCAGCCGCTGCATCCTGGTGGCCCCGTCCACCGCGAATCCGATATAGCTGTTGGCGGTCTCGTCGAGGTCGTGGGCGTAGCGTCGCTGGAGCAGCTGCACGAAGCTGGTGACCATGCGCAACGGCTCCTGCAGGTCGTGCGAGGCCACGTAGGCGAACTGCTCGAGCTCCGCGTTCGACCGGGCCATCTCCGCGCGGGCCTCGACCTCCGCGGTCACGTCGCGCTCGATCGAGGCCACCGCGACGATCCGGCCGGCGTCGTCACGGACCGGGGCGGCCGTGATCGAGGCGTGGAGCCGTGTCCCGTCGGCGCGCAGCCGCTCGGTCTCGTAGCCGGTGACGGTCTGGCCCTCGGCGGCGGCGCCCATGACGCGGTCCAGGTCCCGCGCGTGGTCCTGCGGGATCAGCCGCGAGACGTGCGCACCGATCATCTCCGCGGCCGCGTAGCCGTACATCTGCTCGGCGCCGGCATTCCACGTGGCGACGGTGCCATCCAGCTCACGGGTGACGATCGCGTCGCTGGAGCTGCGCACGATCGCGGCCAGGCGCGCCCGGGCCGACTGCACCCGGTCGCGCTCGACGCGGGTGCCGAGCATCCGCGCCGTGGTGTGGAGCACGTCCACCTCCGCCTGGCTCCAGGGGCGCGCCTCCCCCACCACGTCGAAGACGAGCGCCCCCCACCACTGCCCCTCGACCATCACGGGGGCGATCGCGAGCGAGTGGACATCGAGCGCCTCCATGAACGCCCGCGGCCCCGCGCCGAAGTCGGTCGTCAGGCCGGACACGCACCGGTCCTCGTCCAGCATCTCGACCCACCCCCCGAGCCCGACGGCTTCGTAGTCCAGGCGGGCCATGACCGGCTTGCCGGCGAGCGGGTCGGCCACGCCGGGCGCCACCCACGGGAAGTGGCGTGCCCCGACCCGGCGGCCGCCCTCTCCCTCGTGGTTGATGAACAGGGCGACACGGCTCGCGCCCGCGGCCTCGGCGATGCTGGCCATCACCTGCGGGGCGACCTCCTCCCAGCCGGCCGTGCCGAGCAGGAGCTCCGCGTTGCGCGAGAGGGCGTCGAGCATCGTCTCGCGGCGGGCCGTCTCCTCGAGGGCGAGGCGGAGCTCCGCCTCGGCCTGCTTGCGCTCGGTGACGTCGACGAGGACCCCCTCGAGGGTGGTGGCCTCCTGGTCGACGACGAGGCGGCTCGTGAGCGCGACCCAGACCTGGGACCCGTCACGGCGGCACAGCCGCAGCTCCCAGTCGGTGACCGACCCGTCACGCTGAAGGCGCTCCAGCAGGTGCGTGCGGTCCTCGGGGAGCGCGTAGAGCTCGCGCACGCTCTTGACCTCGCTCAGCAGCGCTTCGGGTGAGTCGTAGCCGGCGAGCCGGGCGAAGGCCGGGTTGACCGCGAGGATGCGCCCGTCCGCCGCGGTGCGGAACGCGCCCTCGGCGCTCGCCGACCACGCGTCGGCGGCCCGGCGCTCGGCGGCAACCAGCCCGGCGCGCAGCCGCACTCGCTCGAGGGCCAGGCCCAGCCGATCCGCGAGGTCGCGCAGGCGCTCGACCTCGAGGTCATCGAAGCCCTCGTCAGCGGCGTCCTCCACGACGAGCACCGCGTGGGGGCCATCGCCGATCTCCACCGGCAGGGAGCAGCGGGCGCCGGTGGCCGCGGGCGTCGTGGAGACCTCGCCGGGGAGCTCCACCCGGGCGGTGCGGGTGGGCGTTCCGCCGGTGGCCAGCCGGCGAGCCGTCTTGAGCAGGTCGTCGAGGTCATCGGTCCGTGGCAGTCGATGGGGCGCCTCGAGGGCTGCCCATGGCTCGGTGGCGGTCATCGCAGGGCCCCCATCGTGGTCATCGGCGGGGAGCGGGCGAATCTCTTCAGCGCCATCCCCACGGGCCGAGCACGCGCCGCCGGCCCTTGACGGTCACCCGAAGCCTCGACACGCACACGGATCGTGATCAGGGACCTTGGGCCCCAATCGACTGACACAGGTGCGCCAGGGCGGTGAGCGCACGCTCAGGCGCTGGGCAGGCGACCGGATGACGCTCTAGGTTGCCCGCCGACCGCCGGGCCGCGAGCTCGAGCCCGGCACCACGACGAGTCCCGCCGAGGACGAGGCGCCATGATCGAGCACGACACCGAGGCGCGGGTGCTCGCCGCCGTGGAGGCCACGGGCGAGCCCTTCGACGTCATCGAGATCGACCCGACGCTGGCGGACACGGCCGACTTCTGCGCCCACTACGGCTACCCGTTGGAGGCCTCGGCCAACTGCATCCTCGTGGCGTCACGGGACGACCCGCCGCAGGTGGCTGCCTGCCTGGCGCTGGCCACGACCCGCCTCGACGTGAACAAGCGGGTGCGCAAGCTGCTGGGCGTGCGCAAGCTCTCCTTCGCGCCCGCCGACCTCACGCGCGAGGCCACCGGGATGGAGATCGGCGGCGTCACGCCCTTCGGCCTCCCGGAGGATCTCGCGGGCCGCCGGTGGGCGGACGCGCGGATCGGTCGACTCGACCGCGTGATCGTGGGCGGGGGCAGCCGGTCGCTCAAGCTGTGGGTGCCCCCGGCGGCGCTCGAAGCCGTGGGCTTCGAGTTCGTCGAGGACCTGGCCACGCCTGCCTGAGCGCGCACGCGCAGCCACGTCGCGGCCCGCCCGTGCGGACAGCGCCGCTCGAGGTCTCCTCCTCAGCCGCGGCGTCCACTGGGCGCCCAACTCCTGGCCGCTCGTCGGTGACCGGGCAGCCACCTGTCCACCCGTGCCGACGCGCCGAGCCCTCCGTACCGTGACCCGTCGCGGTGGCGCCGTCCTGGTGCCACCGCCGTCGCTTCCACCCTCCCCTCTTCGAAGGAGGCCCCATGCGTTCGTTGGTTCGACGCGTGCTCACGACGAGTCTGCTCAGTGCCGGGCTCGTCGGCATGACCACCGGTGCTGCCGCCGCTGACACCTACGAGGTCCAGCCCGGTGACACCCTCTCCGCCATCGCCGACCAGCTCGAGGGCGTCGACTCGTGGCAGGCGCTGCACGCCGCCAACGAGGCGGCGGTCCCCGACCCCACGCTGATCTTCCCCGGCCAGCAGCTCTCGCTGCCCGGCTCGGGCGGCACGGACGTCGCCGAGACCCACGAGGTCGAGCAGGGCGACACCCTGGCTGCCATCGCGCGCGAGTACGACCACGTCGGCTCGTGGCAGGACCTGGCCTCCGCCAACGGGATCAGCAACCCCCGGGCCCTGCAGATCGGCACGATCCTGAGCCTCGTCGCCGAGGCCACGCCCGCCGAGCCCGCGCCCGAGGAGGCTCCGGCCGAGGAGGCACCCGCCGAGCCCGAGCCGGAGCCCGAGAGCGAGTCGACCGAGACCGCTGACCCGGAGCCCGAGCCGGCACCCGAGCCGACCACCTCCGAGGGTGTCTGGGACCGGCTCGCCGAGTGCGAGTCGAACGGCAACTGGTCGATCAACACCGGCAACGGCTTCTACGGCGGCCTGCAGTTCACGCTGGACTCGTGGGAGTGGGTCGGTGGCACCGGCTACCCGCACGAGGCCTCGCGCGAGGAGCAGATCGCCCGCGCCGAGATCCTGCTCGAGCGGCAGGGCTGGAGCGCGTGGCCCAGCTGCAGCCAGCAGCTCGGCCTGCGCTAGAGGCACGCTCGCACCACGAGACGGCGGTGGCCCCGAGAGGGGCCACCGCCCTCGTGTGTCAGGCCGGAGCCACCTCGGGGCGGGCCAGGAACTCGAGCAGCAGCTCGTTGACCTCGCCGGGCCGCTCCTGCTGGATCCAGTGGCCGCAGCCGGGAAGGATCTCCGCGCGGGTGAGGTTGGGCACGACCTTGCGCTGCCCCTCGACGGCCCACTCGCGCATCGCGGGCCAGCCCAGCACGGGGTCGCGGTCGCCCCCGATGAACAGCGCGGGCTGGAGCAGCGGCGCACGGTGCCAGGGGGCGAGCAGCTCCCAGTTGGTGCGCGACACGCGGTACCAGCTCAAGGCCCCGTAGAACCCGGTATGGGCGAACTCGGTCGCGTAGACGTCGACGTCCTGCTCGGAGAGCCAGTCCGGCAACGTGTCGGGGACCTCGCCCATCATCGCCAGCCAGCCCTGCTCCGCCGAGGCCAGGCCGGTGCCCTGCCGGCGGTCGCCCGACACCCCGACCAGGGACGCCAGCATGGTGCGCCGGGGGTCGGCCTCCAGCTCGCGCTGGGCCGCGTCGGACTGGAAGTAGCTCTGGTAGTTGTGCGGGCCCAGCAGCGCCTCGAGGTTGCTCAGCATGTCGGTGTCGCCACGAGGGGTGTACGGGACGCTGAGCAGCGCGACGCCGCGCACGAGATCCGGCCGGAACAGCGCGACGTTGGCGGCCAGCGGCGAGCCCCAATCGTGGCCCACGACCACCGCGTCAACGGCCCCGAGCGTCTGGATCAGCTGGATCACGTCGCCGGCGAGCCGGGGCTGGACGTAGGCGTCGGGCTCCGTGGGCACGTCGGTACCGCCGTAGCCGCGCAGGTCGGGCGCCACCGCGTGGTAGCCCGCCTCGGCGAGCGCGGTCACCTGATGCCGGTAGGAGTAGCCGAGCTCCGGGAAGCCGTGCAGGAGGACGACCAGCGGCCCCCGACCCGCCTCCAGGATCCGCATGCGGATCCCGTTGACCTCGACATGGCGCGTGGTGATCCCCGGGACGTTCATCGGCTCGGCACCAGCGGCTTGTAGGCGGGCCGCGTGGCCTCGTAGGCCGTGATGGCGTCCTCGTTGGTCAGCGTCAGCGCGATGTCGTCGAGTCCCTCGAGCAGGCAGTGGCGCGTGTGCGGGTCGATGTCGAAGGCGACGTCAACGCCCTCGAGGTCGCCGACACCCGGCGCCGTGACCCGCTGTGCCTCGAGGTCGACGGTCACCTCGACGGCCGGGTCGGCGGCCACCAGATCGAACAGGCGGCCGACCACCACGTCGTCGAGCTGGACCGCCAGCACGCCGATCTTGGCGCAGTTGGTGCGGAAGATGTCGGCGAAGCTCGGCGCGATGATCGCCTGGAAGCCGGCGTCCTCCAGGGCCCACGGGGCGTGCTCCCGGGAGGAGCCACAGCCGAAGTTGCGGCCCGCGAGCAGCACGGGCGCGCCGGCGTGCTCCGGCTTGTTCATGGGGAAGTCGGGCTTCGGCTCGCCCTGCTCGTCGTAGCGCCACTCGTAGAACGCGTACGGGCCGAACCCGGTGCGCTCGGTGCGCTTGAGGAACTGCTTGGGGATGATCTGGTCGGTATCGACGTCGTTGGCGTCGATCGGGCAGGCGCGCCCGGAGACCACGCGAACCGGTTCCATCTACAGCTCCTCTCGAACGTCCACGAGCCGGCCGTGGATCGCGGCGGCCGCGGCCATGGCCGGCGACACCAGGTGGGTGCGGCCCTGGAAGCCCTGCCGCCCCTCGAAGTTGCGGTTCGACGTCGAGGCGCACCGCTCGCCGGGGGCGAGCTGGTCGGGGTTCATGCCCAGGCACATCGAGCAGCCGGGCGTGCGCCAGTCGAAGCCCGCCTCGATGAGCACGTCGGCGACGCCCTCGGCCTCCGCGGCCTCCTTCACCAGGCCCGAGCCGGGGACCACCATCGCCCGGATGCCCTCGGCGACCTTGCGGCCCTTGACCACGTCGGCGACGGCGCGGAGGTCCTCGATGCGCCCGTTGGTGCAGGAGCCGATGAACACGGTGTCGAGCTCGATGTCGGTCATCTGCTCGCCGCCGGAGAGCCCCATGTAGTCCAGGGAGCGCTGCCACTGCTTGGCCGTGGCCTCGTCGGGCGCCTCGTCGAGGCGCGGCACGCGCCCGTCGATGGTGGTGGACTGGGCCGGGGTGGTGCCCCACGTGACCGTGGGCGCCACGTCGGCGGCGTCGATGGTGACGGTGCGGTCGAAGGTGGCGCCCTCGTCGGTGCGCAGCGCGCGCCAGGCGTCGACGGCCTGGTCCCAGGCGTCGCCCTTGGGGGCGTAGGGCTTGTCCTTCAGGTAGGCGAAGGTGGTCTCGTCGGGCGCGATGAGACCGGCGCGCGCACCGCCCTCGATGGACATGTTGCAGATCGTCATCCGGGCCTCCATCGAGAGGTTCTCGATGGCCTCGCCCCGGTACTCGATGACGTGCCCGACCCCGCCGTCGACACCGATGACGTTGAGGATGTGGAGGATCAGGTCCTTGGCCACGGTGCCCCGGGGCAGCTCGCCCTCGACCTCGACGGCCAGCGTGCCGGGCATGCGCTGGCCCAGGGTCTGGGTGGCCAGCACGTGCTCGACCTCGGAGGTGCCGATGCCGAAGGCCAGCGCCCCGAAGGCGCCGTGGGTGGCCGTGTGTGAGTCGCCGCAGACGATCACCGCGCCGGGCTGCGTCAGGCCGAGCTCGGGCCCGATGATGTGCACGATGCCCTGATTGCGGGCGCCCATCGGGAACAGGCGGACGCCGAACTCCTCGCAGTTGCGTCGCAGGGCCTCCATCTGGGCGGCGGAGAGCTCGTCCTCCAACGGCTGGTCGCCCGCGACCTGGCGTGGGTCGGTGGGCACGTTGTGGTCCATCGTGGCCAGCGTCAGCTCCGGCCGGCGCACCGTGCGCCCCTCCTTGCGCAGGCCGTCGAAGGCCTGCGGCGAGGTCACCTCGTGCACGAGGTGGAGGTCGACGTAGAGCAGGTCCGGCTCGTCACCGCCGCCGGCGGTGACCTGATGCTGTTCCCAGATCTTCTCGATGATCGTCTTCGGCGTACTCATCGCTCTCACTTCGCTCGTGATGGCCGACTGGTCATGGTACGCGGCCGGCGTGTGGTGGGGCTCCCCCGGCGGGTGGTGGGGCCGCCCTGGCGGGAGGGCGCTCGCTGTTCGAAGGACTCGCTCCTCGCCATCGCCGGCTCCGCCGGCTCGGCTCGAGCCTCCCGCCAGAGCGGCCCCACCACCCGCCTCACTCTCGATGTGTCACACGGTGCGCCACGCCCGCGCCGAGCCACCTCGCCCCGAGGGCGCCCTCGGGGCCGCCAGCGGAGGGTGGTCGTGCCCGCTGCCTACGGGAGGCTCGAGGCGAGCCACCGCAGGCGGCGATGCCGAGGAGCGAGTCCATCTGGACGCGAGCGCCCTCCCGAAGGCAGCGGGCACGACCACCCGGAGCGGTCAGGACGGCTATCCGCCGTAGCCCTGCTGGCCGAGGTGGCGGAAATCCACTTCCTCGGTGCGGTTGACCTCGACGGTGACGTCGCTGGAGCCGGTGGAGTCCTCGTACGAGGCCGCCACGCGGGCGACCAGGGCCGCCTCCTCCTCGGGCGTGTGGTCGGGTGGGACGTTGACGCGGATGACGGTCACGGCCGGAACTCCTCGGCGCGGTGCACCAGACGGCGGGAGCGGTTGAGGGCATCGAGGTAGGCGCGGGCGCTGGCCTCGACGATGTCGGTGGAGACGCCGCGGCCGGTGAAGCGCTGGCCCTCCTCGACCTCGACGGTGACGGTGACCTCACCCAGCGCGTCGATGCCGCCGGTGACCGCCGACACCTGGAAGGACACCAGCGTCACCTCGTCGCGGCCCAGGGCCTGCCGGATCGCCCCGCAGGCGGCGTCGACCATGCCGTCGCCGCTGGACTCCGCCGTGACCACGGCGTCGGGCTCGACGCCGAGCTCGCGGGCGGCGTCGGCGTCGGCGACACGGATCTCGACGTGGGCGCTGGGCGCGGCGTCGGTGCCGCCGGTGACCCGCAGCGAGGCGAACTCGTAGTCGTCCTCGGTCTTGACGTGGGTCTCGCTGATGATGATCGCCTGCAGGTCCTCCGAGCCGACCAGGCCCTTGCGGTCGGCGACCTGCTTGAAGCGGGTGAAGGCGTTGGCGACCTCGGCGTCGTCGAGCTCGAAGCCGAGGTCGGCGACGGCCTTCTTGAAGGCGTGCTTGCCGGAGTGCTTGCCCAGCACGATCTGCGATCCGTCGGCGCCGACGTCCTCGCTCTTCATGATCTCGTAGGTCAGACGGTCGGCCAGCACGCCGTGCTGGTGGATGCCCGACTCGTGGGCGAAGGCGTTCTCGCCGACCACGGCCTTGTTCTTCTGCACGCCGTAGCCGGTGAGGCTGGAGACCAGCCGCGAGGTGCGGGTCAGCTCCGGGGTGTGCACGCCGTGGTCGAGGCCGAGGATGTCCGCACGGGTGCGGATGGCCATCACGACCTCCTCGAGCGAGCAGTTGCCCGCGCGCTCGCCGATGCCGTTGACCGCGGTCTCGACCTGCCGGGCGCCGTTGCGCACCGCCTCGACGGAGTTGGCCACCGCCAGGCCGAGGTCGTCGTGGCAGTGCACCGACAGGATCACGCCCTTGGCCGCGATGTCGGGCACGCGCTCCTGCAGCAGCTTGATCCAGTTCCCGAAGTCGTGGGGCAGCGCGTAGCCGACCGTGTCGGGGATGTTGACGGT
>SKLC01000260.1 GCA_007123425.1 Nitriliruptoraceae bacterium | reverse complement strand
GGCGACCGTCGCGGTCGGTGGCCACGGGCCTGCCCGGCCCGCCCCGGCGCCCGGCGTGCTCCGGGCCGGCGCGGGGTGCTAGCCGTCCCCGTCGTGGGGCGCCCGGTCGAGCAGCAGATCGAGCAGCCGGACCGCACCGGCCTTGTGCAGCGGGTCGTTGCCGTTGCCGCACTTGGGCGACTGCACGCACGACGGGCAGCCATCGGGACAGCCGCAGGTGGCGATCGTGGTGCGGGTCGCAGCCAGGTGCTCGGGCAGGCGCCGGTAGGAGCGCTCGGCCAGGCCGGCGCCGCCGGGGTGGCCGTCGTAGACGAACACGGTGGCGCGGTCGGTGTCGGGGTGGTGGGCGGTCGACAGCCCGCCGAGGTCCCACCGGTCGCACAGCGCCAGCAGTGGCAGCATCCCGATCGCGGCGTGCTCTGCGGCGTGGAGCGAGCCCGGCACGATCCGCGGTGACAGGCCCGCGTCGGCCAGGTCGTCCTCGGTCAGCGCGTACCAGACCGCGACGGTGCGCAGCTCGAGGGCGGGAAGGTCGAGGTCGATCCGGTCGAGCACCTCGTCGGAGCCCAGCCGCAGCACGTCGTAGCCGGTGACCTGGGTGGTCACCTCGACCCGGCCCAGGCGCACCTCGACGTCGCTCCAGTCGCTTGCCTCGAGCTCCTCGAGCACCCGCACGTCGGTGTCGGAGCGCGGCCGGGTCGTCCAGCTGCGCTGGCCCACCTCCTCGACCAGGGCGAGCTGCCGGTCGAGGTCGAGCTCGGCGACCTCCAGCGTGCGGCCCTGGTGGAGATAGATCGCACCGGTGTGCACCTGCCGGTGGGCGCGCGCCTCGTCGACGTCGCCGATCAGCGCACCGGTCCCGGTGTCCACGATCCGGATCGTGCGGCCGCCGCCGCTGCGCAGGTCCACCTGTCCGGCGGCGCGCTGCCGGGAGGTCCAGTGGTAGCGCTCCCGCCGGCGGCGCAGGATCCCCGCCTCGGCGTCGGCGGCCAGCAGCCCGGGGGCGGTGTCGCCGAAGCGCTGGGCGGCCTCCACCTCGTCGAGGGGGAGCTCCTGGCAGGCGCACCGCAGGTGGGGCCCGAGCAGGTGCTCGTTGGCCGGGTCGATGATCGCGTCCTCGGGCGGCCGGGTGACCAGCTGCTCGGGATGGGTGACGAGGTAGTGGTCGAGCGGGTCCTCCTGGGCGACCAGCAGCCCGGCGGCCGCGCCCCCGGTGCGCCCGGCGCGGCCCAGCCGCTGCCAGAACGACGCGGTGGTGCCCGGCCAGCCGGCGAGGATCACCGCGTCCAGGCCGCTGACGTCGATGCCGAGCTCCAGCGCCTCGGTGGCTGCCACGCCGCGCAGCGTGCCGGCGCGCAGCCGTGCCTCGAGCTCGCGGCGCTCCTCGGCGAGGTAGCCGGCCCGGTAGGCCGCGATCGTGTCGGCCAGCCGGGTGCCGTCGGCGTCGGTGGCCTCGCCCAGGCGGTCCTGGGCGACCAGCGCCACCACCTCGGCGCCCTTGCGGGACTTGGTGAACACCAGGGTCTGCACGCCGGCGGCGACGAAGGAGGCCAGCAGGTCGCCGGTCTCGGCCAGCATCGAGCGCCGGGTGGTCGGCTCGTCCTCCGGCGCCGTGATCACCGGGCCGCTCCCGCCGCCGACCGGGCCACGGGCGTCGCCGTCCGGATCACGGGCGCCACCGGCCGGGCCGTCGACGAACGGCGGCTGCCACAGGCCGAGATGGAGCGGGCCGCGCGGCGAACCGTCCTCGACGACCTCGGCCACCTCGAGGCCGGTCAGCCGCGAGGCGTGCTCGCCCGGGTTGCCCACGGTCGCCGAGGTCAGCAGGAACGTCGGCGCGGCGCCGTAGTGCTCCGCCAGCCGCCGCAGCCGGCGCAGGATCAGCGCGACGTGGCCGCCGAAGACCCCGCGGGCGGCGTGGGCCTCGTCGACGATCACCCACCGCAGTCGGTGCAGGACGTCGGCCCACATCCGGTGGCCGCCGAGCAGCGAGTGGTGCAGCAGGTCCGGGTTGGTCAGCAGCCAGTTCGCGGTGCGCCGGATCGCCTCGCGCTCCTCCTTCGGCGTGTCGCCGTCGATCGCGGCGGCGCGGACCTGGGGCAGGCGGAACCCGCGGATCGCGCGCAGCTGGTCGCGGGCCAGCGCCTTGGTGGGGGCGAGGTAGAGGCAGGTGGTGCGGTCGTCGGCGAGCAGCGACTCGATGACGGGCAGCTGGTAGCACAGGCTCTTGCCGCTGGCGGTGCCGGTCGCGACGACGAGGTGCTCGCCGTCGCGGGCCCGGCGCCAGGCCTGCTCCTGGTGGCTCCACAGCCGGGTGATGCCGGCGTGCTCGAGCCGGGCGGACAGTGCGGGCGGCACATCGTCGGGCACCGGGGTCGTGCGGGCACGGCGGGCCGGCAGCCGCTCGAGGTGGACCAGTCCCTCATCGCGGCCGGTGCCGGCCTCCGCAGCGCGCTCGGTCAGCCCGGACGCCGAGGTGGCGCCGAGTAGCTCCAGCACGTCGCGGGGGTCCGTGGCGCTCCTCCGGGTCGGGCACACCGGCGAGGTCAGCCGTCGGCCATCGACGGCGTCCGCGTCGAGCCTACGACCCGCGGCCGACGCGCCCGCTCGCGACCCACACGCCGGGCCGGCCCGACTCCACGACTGCCGGTGGCCACCGCCGTGCTCATCTCCTGGGCAACTAGGGTCGCGATGGACGGCCAGGGAGCCGAGATGGATGCCGTGGAGCCGGAGCGTCGGCTGGCGCAGGACCTGCTGTTGATCGCCTGGGACGATGAGCGCGGCCGGGCCCGACCGTTCGCCGCTGCCAACATCGCCGCCGGCGTCGGAGACCACGGCCACCGCCGGCGCAGCCGCCGCTAGCTCCGCCTCGAGCTGATCCCCCAGGGCGGCACCGCCCCCTCTCGGTGGCGACCCGACGTATCTACGCGTGTCCCCGCCTCCGGTCGGTGCGATGGTGCTCAGCGTCGGCGAGGTGCACACGCCCCGGGTCGGTTCCAAGCGGGGTGGCACACCCTGGCGCCGGGAAACGCCCGGCCGGTCGGCTACGGTCCGCCCCGCCGCATCGAGCGGGCCCGAGGATCCGTGCTCAGGGAGGTCGCCGGTGGACCTGCTGAAGACCGACGTCCAGGACCGCGACGGCTGGCGGGTCGTGACCGCAGCCGGGCAGCTCGACGTGGCCACAGCGCCGGAGTTCCGGCAGACGCTCGTGGAGGCGCAGTACGGCGGCGAGACCCACGTGCTGGTCGACCTCAACGAGGTGGAGTTCATCGATTCCATGGGCATGGGCGTGCTCGTGGGCGGGCTGAAGCGGGCGCGGACCCACCAGTGCCAGTTCGTCGTCGCCTGCTCCCAACCGCGTGTCCTGCGAGTGCTCGAGCTGGCCGGACTGGCGCACGTGCTGCGGGTCGTTCCCGATGCCCAGGCCGTCACCAGGTGAACGGCGTCGCGGGCAACCCCGTGCCACTTCGGATACGCGGGCGCGCCGTCAAGCGGGCGGGGGAAATTCTGGCGGCTGCCGCGGCCCGGACTGGCCTAGCATCACCCGTTCGGCACAACGTGCAGGGGGAGCCGGCGTGGATCTCGATGAGCGGACGCTGAGCAGCGTCGCCGCCTACGACGAGCACGCGCGCGAGTACCAGGAGGCCCTGCGACTCAAGCGGCCCCAGGCCGACGTGCGGCGCTTCGCCGCGTTCGCCAAGCGCCACGACCTCGTCCTCGACGTCGGCTGCGGGCCGGCGAGCGATCTGCGGCTGCTGCGCGACGTGGGCCTGCACCCGGTCGGGGTGGACCTGTCCATGGGCGTCCTCCGGGAAGCGCGGATGCTGCTGCCGCGCCACCCGCTGGTGCAGGCGCCGCTGCACCGGCTGCCGTTCCGCTCCCACGCATTCAACGGGCTCTGGTGCTCCGGCTCCTTCACCCATCTTCCGCGTGACCAGTGGCGCCGCACGTTCGTGGGCCTGCTGGATCTGCTGGAGTCCGGCCCCGTGTACTTCTCCTGTCTGCGCGCCACCGCCGATCTCGAGCCCTACGACGACCCGGTCCTGGGCCGGGTTCACGTCTCCGGCGCCGCCGAGCAGGAGGTCGAGGCGCTGCTGGCCTCGCACGGCCTGCAGGACCTCACCGTGGAGGTGCGCCCGGATCCCCTGCTGGACCGGCGCCGCCCCTGGGTGGTGGCGCTCGGCCGGTTCGAGCGCTGATCGCCTCCGCGGAGTCGGCCGGCCCACACGGTGCGCCTCCGCGGAGTCGGCAGCCCACGCACCGACCGCTTCCGCGGAGTCAGCCGGCCCGCATGGTGCGCCTCCGCGGAGTCGGCGCACGCAGCTCGACTAGCCGGTGACGGGCGTGCGGAGGATGCTCGGTAGGGTGCTCTCGCCGGGGTCCCCGTAGGGGGACCCCGCGCGGGTCGACGGCGTGGACGACGGGGGCACGTAGTTGACAGGGGGCCGCGGGGCGCCCACCTTCCCCGCTCCGACCCGCCACCTTCGCGCGGG
>SKLC01000016.1 GCA_007123425.1 Nitriliruptoraceae bacterium | reverse complement strand
TCGCGGCCAGGGCCGGGTCGGTGTCGGGCTCGTTGACGAAGGCCGGCAGCACGCCGCGACGCTGCTCGGCGTGCCGGTCCTGGGTCCGCCGGGGCCCGACGGCCACCTCGTGCCGCCCGGCGAGCGACGCCTGGAGGCCCGCGACCTCCGCGTCCAGCGCGCCGGGGCCCTCGTCGGAGAGGCGGCGCAGGAAGTTGCCCGAGGTCGCGGCCTCCTCGAGACGGCGGACGAGGTACGACACGGCCGCGTCGAAGTCCGCCGGATCCACCACCGGCGTGTAGAGCCGGATGCCCCCCGTGGTCGCACGGACCGCCTCGGCCAGCCCCGGCGCCATGCCCTGCAGCATCTCGACGTCGACCCGGTCGGTGACACCGCGCGCCTGGGCCAGCGTCCACGCCAGGGCCTGGTCGAGGAGGTTGTGGCTGGCGATGCCGAGCCGGGTGGCGCCCAGGCGCTCCGGGCGCACCGCGTGATCCAGCAGCCGCCGGTAGTTGGCGTCGGTCTCGTGCTTGGTGGCATAGGGCGCCGGGGTCCAGCCCCGCATCTCGGCCTCGACGCGCTCCATCGACAGGTTCGCGCCCTTGACCAGCCGCAGGCGCACGTCCGCGCCGCCACGCCGCCTGCGCGCGTCGGCCCAGTCGAGCAGCTCCTCGAGGATCGGCAGCGCATCTGGCACGTAGGCCTGCAGCGCCAGGCCGGCCGACAGGCCCAGCAGCTCCTCCTCGTCGAGCAGGCGCCTGAACGCCGCGACGGTGAGGTCGAGGTCGCGGTACTCCTCGAGGTCGAGGTTGACGAACACCGGCGGGTCGGCCTCGACCGCGGCCCGGCACAGCGGTCGCAGCCGCTCGACGATCCGCTGCTCGGCGTGCTCGTGATCCCACGGGTTGATCCGGCCCACCACCGAGGAGACCTTGATCGAGACGTAGTCGACGTCGCCGCGCCGCAGCATCGCCACGGTGGCGTCGCGTCGCCGGGTGGCCTCCTCGTCGCCGAGCACGGCCTCGCCGAGCAGGTTGAGGTTGAGCCCCTCGCCGGCCTCACGCGCGTGGCGGAGCCGCTGCTCGAGCGAACGCGGTGTCGCATCGACCACGAGGTGGCCGACCAGCGCCCGCAGGCGGCGCCGGGCCAGCGGCATCGTGGGCCAGGGCAGCCGCGGGGCCAGGCGGGCGCCGAGTGCGAGCAGCGCCCGGTCGGCCGCCGAGAGGAAGGCCGGCGCGCGGCTGCCCGAGATCACCGCGGTGAGCTGCTCCGCGGCCACCCGGTCGGACTCGGCCCGCAGGACCCGATCGATGAAGGACACCGCGAGGTCCAGGCCCGACTCGTCGGCGAGCAGGTCACCGAGCCGCTGGGTGGCGCGCCGTTGCCGTCCCCCCACGGCCTCGGCGCCACGCAGCCACGTGGTGGCCAGCTCGACGCTGGGGCCCGCCAGCTCCTCGAGCGTGCGGGGCGGGCCCGCGTATCGCGCCGCCCCACGCGTCCCATCTCCAGCGACCGGCGCGTCGAGCTCGTCACGATGGTCGTCCATGGTGCGCCTCCCGTCGGCGCGCCCCACCATGGTCGTCACGGGCCGGTCCCGTCACCCGCCCGTCCGGCCGTCGCGCGCCGAGTCTCAGCGGCCCCGCCGGCGGCGCAGCGGGTGGCGCTTGCGGGCCGGGTGGCGGAACAGGATCCGGTGCAGCTGCCGCGTGGCCGGGGTCGCCCGCACCTCGAGGTCGGTGTGGCTGCGCACCTCCTCGCCGTCGAGCTGCAGGAAGCCGGCGCGGCTGGCGGCTATGCCCCTGCCCCGCGCCTCGGCGTACCAGACGGCCGGCCAGACCGAGGTGGTCGGCTCGCGCCACACCTCGTCGGCCTCCTCGCCCTCCTCGTCGGCGAGCACCTCCCAGGAGCCCTCGGGCCGCGGCAGCAGCGCCCCGAAGACCCACGGCTCGGTGACGCCCAGCGCCTCGTCCCCGATCACCGTGGTCACGCACTCCAGGTAGCCGCAGCCACAGTCGTCATAGGCCCAGCGCAGCCGCCCGTCGCTGAGATAGGCCACGATGTTGGGCGCGCCCCCGACCGGCCAGCGCGCCGTCAGCGCCTCCTCGACGCGCTCGTCGACCCAGGCGTCGAAGTCCTCGGGGCCGTAGCGCGGCTGCTCCCGGTACACGCGGCGGGCGCGGGTGGGCTCCTCGAACGCCTCGGGGATGAGATGCTGGGCGAAGTCGCTGAGCACGGCGTCGGGGATCACGTCGCGGGGCTCCTTCGGCGGGGACGGGAGCGCATGGTGGCAGGTGCCTGCGACAGGGTGCCCGACACGGCGTCGCGCGGCCAGGCTCGGCGCGGGCCGGCGCCCTACCGTGGTCGGCACGCGACCAGGAGACCGCCGTGGAGCTGGGGATCTACAGCTTCGCCGAGGCCACCCCCGACCCCGAGACGGGCGAGACCATGGCCGCCGACCAGCGGCTGCGGGAGGTCGTCGCCGAGATCGAGGCGGCCGACGAGGCCGGCCTCGACGTGTACGGGATCGGTGAGCACCATCGGCCCGACTACACCTCCTCGGCGCCCGCGGTGGTGCTGGCCGCGGGCGCGGCCCGCACCCGCCACATCCGCCTGACCAGCGCGGTGACCGTGATCAGCTCCGACGACCCGGTGAGGGTCTTCCAGGACTTCGCCACCGTCGATGGCATCTCCGACGGGCGTGCGGAGATCATGGTCGGTCGCGGCTCGTTCACCGAGTCCTTCCCGCTCTTCGGCTTCCAACTCGACGACTACGACGAGCTGTTCGAGGAGAAGCTGCGGCTGCTGCTCGAGCTCCGGGAGCACGAGCGGGTCACATGGTCCGGCCACCACCGGTCACCGCTGCACGAGGCCGGCATCTACCCCCGCCCCGTCCAGGACCCGCTGCCGGTGTGGGTGGCCGTGGGCGGCAACCCGCCGTCGGTGGTGCGCGCGGCCTCGCTGGGGCTGCCGATGGCACTGGCCATCATCGGGGGCCAGCCCGCCCGCTTCGCTCCCCTGGCCGACCTGTACCGCCGGGCCGCGCGCGAGGCCGGCCACGACCCCGCCCGGCTGCCCATCAGCATCAACTCGCACGGCTGGATCGCCGAGGACGGCGCGCAGGCCGCCGAGGAGTCCTTCCCGTCGGTCGCCGTCACGATGAACCGGATCGGGCGCGAGCGAGGCTGGCCGCCGTTCACCCGGCAGCAGTACGAGGCCCAGCGGGCCCCGGACGGCGCCTGGTTCGTGGGCACCCCGGAGGAGGTCGCCGCCAAGATCCTCCATCAGCACGAGCTGTTCGGCCACGACCGGTTCCTGCTCCAGCTCACCGTCGGGACGATGCCGCACGAGAAGGTGCTGCGCGCCATCGAGCTGCTGGGCACGAAGGTGGCCCCGATCGTGCGGGAGGAGGTCGCCCGCCGCCGACGCGGCTGACGCGCGCCGGTCGCCGGCGACGCGTCGCACGCCGGCATCGGGCCTCTACTCGGGCAGCGGCGCCCCGATCGCTTCGAGGAAGTCGTGGGCTGCCCGGATGTCCACCCGGTACGCGAAGCTGGTGTTCCCGCGGCACAGCACGCCCCCCGTCCCGAACGAGGTCAGCCCGACCAGGGTGTCACCGTGGAGGACCGGACCACCCGAGTCCCCGTAGCAGGTGCCACCCGACCAGCGGCCCGGGTTCCCCGAGTGCTGCAGGTTGTGGCCCCCAGCCAGCGCGCTCTGCAGATTGACCAACCGGACCTCGCCGACCGCACGGTGATCATCGAAGTCGAGCTGGAGATCGAGGCTGGGGGCGCCGTCCGGTCCGAACACCACGCCGCCGATCCGACTGTCATGCGCCCCGTACCCCACGACGGTCAGCGGCAGCTGCCCCCGGTTGCCGCCCGTCAGGGCCCGGTCGAGATAGCCCACGTCGGCGATGAGGGGAAGATCGTCGCCGTGGATGCCGAGCGCATCGAGGTCGAGTCCCTCCTCGAACAGGACGGCACCGATGTCGAAGGTGGCCGGGAAGCCGGCGAAGTCATCGAAGTCCTCGTGCGCCACCGGCTCTCCCTCGAACCATCCCGGTGTGGCAGGGCCGGTGAGGAGCAGCTGGCCGGGTCCGCCCGGCACGTGCGCGTCGAAGGTGACGAAGGCGCGGAAGGACTCGAAGGCGGCGAACAGCGTCGGCCCGAGCAGCGCCTCGAGGTCGGCGCCGGTTCCGTGCGCCGCGGTCAGGAGCACGTGCTCGTCGACGAGCACGCCGCTGAACCCGAGGATGTTGGGGTAGACGGGTGTGTCGGGAGGCAGGTCCAGGCCGGTCGGGCCGATGAAGTCCTCGAGCGTGCCCAGCTCGATCTCCCCGACGAGCGCGACGACACCGACGTAGGGGTGCGCCTCCGTCTGCTCTCCGTGGGGGATGGCCGCGCCCGGCGTCGGGGCGGCCACCAGAACGAGGGCGCACGCGACCAGGACGACCGCGTGCCGAACCGAGACGTCACGCACGAGCATGTGATCTCCGATCGTGGGCCCAGCTCACGTGGGGGGCACGACTCGCCCATGTCCTCCGGGTGCGATCTCACGGGCAGACGTACTGGACCTCGTAGGTCAGCTGATCGACGACCTGGCTGACCGTGCCGCCACCGTTCACGGTGGACGGACCGACGATCTGGACCGTCGCCTCCGTCACCGGCGGGCTCGCCTGCCCGCGGCCCGTGATCGCGAGCGTCAGCCTGTGCTCACCGTCACAGCCCTCCACCGTCCCGGTGAAGGTCATCGTCCCGTGGAACGTCACCACGTTCGTGCGGTCGCGCACGATGCCGGTGACGACCTGCTCGAAGGTGCCGTCGAGTGGCCCCTCGTCGCCCTCGAGCGTCTCGCCGAGCAGCGTCCGGGTCTGGCGCCAGTTGCCGCTGTCGCCGAGGTCGACCCGGCCGCCAGGCTCGCCCGGCTCCGGGATGTCGAACTCGGTGACCACGGCGCTGCCGCTGCCCGACAGCGGTGGTCCCTGCGCCGACGCGGGCACGGTCAGCGCCAGCAGGAGCCCTGCCACGACGACGAGCGTGCCGGTGATCGAGCGAACGGGTCGAACGGGTGCCATGGCCTCGCCGTTGTCTCGTCGGTCGCCTGCACCTGCTGCGTGATGCACACGAGACGTCGATCCTGCGCCGAGTCGGCACGCCGGTCAACGGCGGGTGTGTCCCCTTGCGCAGAACATCGCGTTCTGCGCACCTGCCCCATGAAGAGGCGCCGGGCCACCAGGGCGCTGCCGCACGTGGCCGCCGTGCTCGACCCAGGTCGCGAACAGTCGCGCGTAGCGGCCGTCGAGGTCGACCAGCTCGTCGTGCGAGCCGAGCTCGGCGATGCCGCCCTCGTCGACGACGGCGATGCGGTCGGCACGCATCGCCGTGCTCAGGCGATGGGCGATGAGGATCGCGGTCCGCCCCTCGAGCAGCCGGTCCAGCGCCGCCTCGACCTTCGACTCGGTGCCCAGGTCGAGGTTGGAGGTGGCCTCGTCGAGGATCAGCACCTTGGGCTGGGCGACGAAGGCCCTCGCCAGCGCGATCAGCTGCCGCTCCCCCGCGGACAGGGCCACCCCCCGCTCGTGGCACGGCGTGTCCAGGCCCTGGGGCAGGCGCTCGATCAGGTCGTCGATCCCGACCGCCCGACAGGCGGCCATGACGTCCTCGTCCGAGCTCTCCGGACGCGCGAAGGCGATGTTGTCCCGGATCGAGGTGGCGAACAGGAAGGGCTCCTGGGGCACCACCACCATCTGCGAGCGCAGCGAGTCCAGCGTCACATCCCGCAGGTCGTGGCCGTCGACGCGCACCGTGCCCTGCGTCGGGTCGTGGAAGCGCGCGATGAGCTTGGCGATCGTCGACTTGCCCGCGCCGGTCGGGCCCACCAGAGCGAACACCTCGCCGGCGTCGAGCCGCAGGTCGACGCCGCTGACCACGGGCTGGCCCGGCGTGTAGGCGAAGCCGACCCGCTCCAGCTCGATCTCGCCCCCCAGGTCGCCGAGGTCGTACGCGTCGTCGGCCTCGGCGACGGTGGGCTCGGTGGCGAACAGCTCCCGGAAGCGCACGATCGCGGCCCGGCCCTTCTGGTAGGTCGTGTACTGCTGCACCAGGTGCTGGACCGGAACGAACAGGCTGTTGAGGTAGAGCACGAAGGCACCGACCTCGCCGATGCCCATGCGGCCGTCGGCGACGAAGCGGGCGCCGACGACCAGCACCACCAGCTGCCCGGCGATCCCGATGCCGTCCATCCCCGGCCCGAACCAGGCCGCGTAGCGCACCCCCTCGAGGTTGGCATCGAGGTGCTCGCCGACCTTGTCGCGGTGGCGCACCGCGTTGTGGCGCTGCCGGTTGTGGGCCTTGACGATGCGCATGCCGGCGAGGTTCTCGGACAGGTCGGCCAGCAGGTCCGCCAGCCGGTCGCGCACCTTGAGGAAGGCCACGTCGGAGCGCGTCCGGAACCAGTTGGACAGCAGGACCATCGGCGGGATGATCCCCACCAGCAGGATCAGCGCCAGCGTGGGGTTCATCCAGAACAGCATGCCGACGACGAAGACGAGCACGCCGGCCTGGACCACCATCTGCACCAGGCCCTCGGTGAACAGCGCCTGCAGGGCCTCGACGTCGCTGGTCATGCGCGACAGGATCCGCCCCGAGCGCTCCTCGGTGTAGAAGTCCAGCGACTGGCGCTGGTAGTGAATGAACAGCCGCACCCGCAGGCGGTACAGCAGCCGCTGGCCCAGCCGGGCGGTGAACGCGATCCGGCCTGCGCGGGTGACGTAGTTGCCGATCACCGCGAGCACGAACAGCGCCGCCGTGGTCGCGATCACGGACCCGTCGCCGGCCACCACCCCGTGGTCGATGGCGATCTGGAGCAGCAGGGGGCCGATCTGCTCGGTGACCACCTCGATGGCCACCAGCAGCAGCGCCAGCGCGATCGCGCCCTTGTGCGGGGCGAAGAACCGCCGCAGCGTGAAGGGACGGCGGTCCTCGACCGACATCCGGTGGTCGAAGTCGACCACGGGCTCGGGATGCTCGGGCTCGGCATCGAGCAGCCGCTGGGCGTGGGCCCGCAGCTCCTCGGGGATGCCGGCGAAGGGCAGGCCTCCCTGGCCCTGCCCGCTGAACGCGCCCCCGCCGCGCCACATCAGCGGCCCCCGCCGCCCTCGACCGCGACGGGGCTGGTGTCGCCGGGCCGGTCGTCGTCCTCCCCGCCGACGGAGGCGAGGATCGTGCGGTACAGCGGCGAGGACGCCAGCAGCTGCTCGTGGGTGCCCGCCGCGGCGACGCGGCCGCCGTCGAGGACCACGACGCGGTCCGCCAGCGCGATCGTGGACAGCCGGTGGGCGACCACCAGGGTCGTGCGCCGCTCCATCAGGCGCGCCAGCGCGTCGTGGATGCGCTGCTCGGTGTGGACGTCCACCGATGACGTGGCATCGTCGAGGATCAGGATCGGCGGGTTGTCCAGCAGTGTCCGTGCGATCGCCAGGCGCTGGCGCTGGCCGCCGGAGAGGTCGTAGCCGCGCTCTCCGACCACCGTGTCGTAGCCGTCGGGCAGCCGCTGGATGAACTCGTGTGCGCCCGCGGCCCGGGCGGCCGCCTCCACGTCGGCGCGGCTGGCGTCGGGCCGCCCGAAGGCGATGTTGGCGTGCAGGGTGTCGGAGAACAGGAACGGCTCGTCCATCACGAAGCCAACGGCGTGGCGCAGGCTGCCCAGGGTCAGGCCGCGCACGTCGTGGCCGTCGATCAGCACGCGCCCGTCGTCGACGTCGTAGAAGCGCGGCAGCAACCGGGCGATCGTGGACTTGCCGGAGCCGGTTCGCCCCACCAGCGCGACCGTCTCGCCCGGTCGCAGCGTCACATCGAGGCCATCGAGCACCGGCTCGTCGTCGTAGGCGAACCGCACCCGCTCGAGGACGACCTCGCCGCGCACATCGTCGAGGTCGACGGCGTCGTCGGCCTCGACGATGTCGGGCTCCTCGTCGAACAGCTCGAGCACGCGGGTCGCGGACGCGGCTGCGCGCTGCGCCATCATCACGAAGAAGCCCAGGACGCGGAACGGGGCCTGCAGCAGCACGACCCAGCCCATGAACATCACGACGGTGCCGACCGTGATGGTGCCCTGCAGCGCGAGCCAGCCGCCCACCCCCACCACCAGCGCCTGGCTCACGCGCGGGAGGTTCTCCATCGCCGAGCCCCACACGGCCCGCACGTCACTCTGCTTGACCATCGCCCACTCGAGCCGCTGGGCGCGGTCGGCCAGCGCGGCCACCTGCTGCCGCTCGGCCGCGAAGGCCTTGACGATGCGGATGCCGGCGACGTTCTCGTCCACGACGCCGGCGACGTCGGCCTGGCGCGACTGCACGATCCAGGAGATCGGGAACATCCGCTGGCGCATCGCCTTGCCCACGAGGTACAGGGCCAGCAGCGGCGCGACGGTGACCAGGGTCAGCCCCACGTGGCGGGAGAGCATCAGCCCGATCGAGACCACCGCCATCACGCCGGAGGTGGCCAGGATCCCCGGCCCGAAGGAGAGGAAGCGCTCCACGGCCCGCACGTCGGAGTTCGCCCGCGAGATCAGCTGGCCGCTGCCGTGCCGGTCGATGTAGCCGACCGACTGTCGGTGGAAGTGCTCGAAGAGCAGCACCCGCAGGTCGTACTCGACCGCGAACCCGGTGTACTGCAGCAGGTAGCGCTGCAGGCGGCCCACGCCGACGCGCACCACCACCAGCCCGGCCAGCAGCCACGCGTAGGGGGCGATGTCGGCGGCGACCTCCATGGCGTCGACCGCGTTGCCGACCACCATGGGCACCAGGGCCTGCGCGCCCACCGCCAGCACCGAGAAGACCACCAGGCCCACCACGACCCACCGGCGGGCGACGAGCAGCGGCAGCAGGCGCCGCCACCACGGCCTCGAGGGATCGGGGTCCACGCCGGTGGTGGGCACGCGGTAGCGCGAGGTCGCCGCCACCGGCTCGAAGTCAGCCGTCGGCACGCTCGGCCTCCGTGGCCTGCAGGAAGCGGGCGACCTCGCGGTCCAGCGCCGCGTCGAGGTCGGCGAAGGCCGCCAGGATGCTGCCGACGTCGTCGACGTCGTCCAGCAGCTGCCCGAGGCGTGCGATCAGGGTGCGCTCGGCCGCGTCCAGGGCGGCGGCACCCGCATCGGTGACCTCCAGGCGGACCCCGCGCCGGTCGTCGGCCAGCCGTACCCGTCGGATCAGCCCGTCGCGCTCGAGGGTGTTGACCAGGCTGGTCAGGGTGGGCCGGCTCACCGCCGCGCGCGTGGCGAGCTCGCCCGCCCGCTGCGGCTCGCGGGCCACGAACAGCAGCAGCCGGTACTGCGCGAGGCTCACCCCGGCGTGCTGCCCGGTCTGCTCGACGATCCGGCCCAGGCGCGCCAGCGACCGCACCATCGCGGCCATGCGGGGGTCGCGGGCCAGCGCGTCGGCCCCCTCGGAGCCGGCCGGACCCGGGCCGGGATCGGCGGCGGGACCGGGGCCGGGAGCCGCGACCATCTCCCCTCCATGTCGTTCGTTCGGCTAACGAACCAGAAGGGCGCGGCGGCTGTCAAGTCGCGGTGGCCTCCCGGCGGGCGCGGCGTCAGCGACGCCGGCGGACCACCCCCAGGGCAGCGGAGCTCAGGCGCGGCAGGCGGACGTCGCCCATCGGCGTGGTCACGCTGCCCAGTCGGTTGGTGACGAAGGCCAGCGACAGCCCGGTCTCGGGATCCGCCCAGGCACCCGAGCCGCCGTAGCCGTAGTGCCCGAAGGCCTTCCATGCGGGTCGGCCCCCGAGCGTGAAGGCCTGGTGGTAGCCCAGCCGCCAGCGCATCGGCAGTCCCAGCACCGCGTCACGGTTGCGGTTCTGCACCCGCCCCGCCTCGTGGAGGGTCTCGGGCGAGAGCACCTCCACCCCGTCGACGCATCCCCCGTTGGCGAGGGCGGCGTAGATCTTCGCCAGGGACCGGGCGGTGAAGACCCCGTTGGCGGCCGGCATCTCCGTGGACAGGATCCGCCGCTCGGGGTCGTGGAACACCAGCCGCTCGAACCCGTCGATCAGCAGTGCCTCGGCCAGGTAGCGGGTGCTGCGCGTGCGCTCCACCCGCCCCCCGATGCGATCCAGGGCCAGGGCGCGGGGCATGGGCGGGAAGAGCTCGGCGACCCGGTGCCACTGGTCGTGGGGCGCACCGATCCAGCAGCCGTCCAGCCCCAGGGGCTCGGCGAGCTCGGTGGCCACGACCTCGCGCAGGCCGCGGCCGGTGACGCGCTTGACCAGGCCGGCCACCAGCCACCCGAAGGTCAGCCCGTGGTAGGCGGTGCCGCCGCCCAGGGGGTGGTGGGGCATCTGGTCGGCGACCACCTCGGCGACGTGCTCGTGGTCGAGCAGGTCCTCGGCGCTGGCGATCACGCCCCGGATGCGGTGGAGGCCGGCCTGGTGGGAGAGCAGGTGCCGCAGGGTGACCTCGCGCTTGCCCTCCACGTCGAACGCGGGCCAGTGGGTGGCCAGGGGCTCGTCGTAGGCGAGCAGGCCCCGGTCGACGAGGCGGTGGATCACCGTGCTGACCACGCCCTTGGTGGTCGAGAAGCTCATCGACGCGGTGTCCCGCTCCCACGGCACCCGCCCGTGCGCGTCGGCGAAGCCGGTCCACACGTCGACGACGGGCTCGCCATCGAGATACACCGCCAGCGCGCCGCCGCCGTGCGAGGGACGGCGGTAGAGGTTCGCGAACCGCTGCACGAGCGGCCGGAAGCGCCGCTGTGCGTTGCCCTGGACCATGACCGCACGGTACCGCCTCGCGAGGGCGCCTCTAGCACCGCCCACGTGCCGGCACCCGGACGAGTAGGGTCGCCGCACCCGACGCTCGGATGCTTCGTGAAGGCCGCCGTCTACGACGAGACCGGACCACCCGAGGTCCTTCGCTACGCGGAGGTCGACGACCCGCCGCTGCACCCCCGCGGGGTGCTCATCGAGGTCGCCGCGATCAGCATCGAGGGCGGCGACACCCTCCACCGCGGCGGCGGGCCCATGGCCGCCGTGCCGCACATCGTGGGCTACCAGGCGGCGGGCACGATCCGCGAGGTCGGCGCGGAGGTCACCGACCGCGCGGTGGGCCAGCAGGTCGTGGCCACGATGCCCCACGGCTCCCACGCCGAGCTCGTCTCCGTGCCGGCCGGCTCCACGTGGCCGATCCCCGACGGGCTGGAGCTGGTCAGCGCCGCGTGCGTGCCCATCGCCTTCGGCACGGCCGACGACTGCCTGTTCGAGTTCGGCGGGCTGCAGCCCGGCGAGACCGTGCTGATCCAGGCCGGTGCGGGTGGCGTGGGCCTGGCCGCGATCCAGCTCGCCAAGCGCGCCGGCGCCACCGTGCTGGCCACGGCCTCGGCGCCGGACCGCCTGGACCGGCTCGAGCCGCTCGGCCTCGACCACGGCATCGACTACACCCAGCGCGACGTGCCCGAGGCCGTCCGCGAGCTCACCGACGGCCGCGGCGTCGACCTCGTGGTCGACCCCGTGGGCGCCACGCTGCCGGGCAGCATCGCCTCGCTGGCCTACCGTGGCCGCATCAGCTACGTGGGCAACGCCGGGCGCGCCGGCACCACCATCGACGTCTCCCCGCTGATGCCCGGCAACCACCGGCTGCAGGGCGTCTTCCTCGGGGCGGAGCTCGCCCGCGGGCCGCGGGCGCACACGATGATCGCTCGGCTGCTCGACGACGTGGCCGCCGGGGAGCTCGAGATGATCGTCGACCGGGAGTTCCCGCTCGCCGAGGCCGCGCAGGCGCACGCCTACGTCGAGAGCCGGCAGGCGATCGGGCGGGTCGTCCTGCGGCCCTGACGCGCGCGGGCCGTCGCCTCGGGCACCGCTACGGTCCCCGCACGACGTCGACCCTGGAGCCTTCCGTGCCGGTCGAGGGATGGACCGACCCTCGCTTCGCCGCGGTCCGCGACGCGTTCGCGCGCAACTTCATCGACCACGCGGAGCTGGGCGCCAGCGTCTGCGTGACCGTGGGCTCCCGGGTGGTCGTCGACCTGTGGGGCGGCCACGCCGACGAGGCGCGCACGACGCCGTTCGGCCCCGACACGCTGGTCAACGTCTTCTCCGTCGGCAAGGGGCTGGTGGCGCTGCTCACGGCGCGGCTCGTGGGCGAGGGGGTGCTCGACGTCGACGAGCCCGTGGCCCGCCACTGGCCCGGCTTCGCGCGCGCCGGCAAGGAGGAGGTCACGCTGCGGTGGCTGCTGACCCACCAGGCGGGCCTCCCCGCGGTGCGCCGGCGGCTGCCACCGAACGGGATGCTGGACTGGGACCTGATGGTCCGGGCCCTCGAGGAGCAGGCGCCCTGGTGGGAGCCGGGCACCGCGCACGGCTACCACGTCAACACCTTCGGGTTCCTCGTCGGCGAGGTGCTGCGCCGCGCCACCGGGCGGCCGGTGGGGACGCTGCTGCGCGAGCTCGTCGCCGACCCGCTGGCGGCCGACGTGCACCTCGGCGTGCCCGACGCCGAGCTCGCGCGGGTGGGCGAGTTCGTCTGGCCGTCCGCCCCGCCGGACGAGGCCGAGCCCGAGGGCCTCGACGAGCCGGGCCTGCTCGCCTTCAACGCGTACTTCAACCCCTCGGGCCTCTCCGGCGCGGGAGTGGTGAACACGACCGCCTGGCGACAGGCCCAGATCCCCTCGACCAACACGCACGCCACGGCCCGGGGGATCGCCCGGGTCTATGCGGCGCTGGCGGCCGGCGGGGCGCTCGGCAGCGTGCGGGTGGTGGATGCCGCGGTGCTGCAGGCCGCGACGGCCGAGCAGGCATCGGGCATCGATCGGGTCCTGCAGCGCCCCACGCGGTTCGGGCTCGGCTTCCAGCTCACCCAACCCGAGCGGCCACTGGGCCCCGGTGACGACGCCTTCGGCCACTTCGGCGCCGGCGGGTCGCTGGGGTTCTGCGACCCGGAGGCCGAGGTCGGGTTCGGCTACGCGATGAACCGGCTGGGCACGCGCTGGCGCAATCCCCGCAACCGGGCGCTCATCGACGCGGTCTACGCCTGCCTGGCATGACGCGCCGCACGGTGGCCGGATGGCCGTGGCCGTCGGGTGGGCCGCACGCGGCCGTGCCTGCCCCTCCCCTCTCGGGCCCCGACGCCCTTCACTGGGTGGATGACGCACGCGCCCTGTCGACGACCCAGGAGCCCCGCCATGACCTCGATCGACGTCGTTCCCGCCGGCAACCAGCTCTACGAGGTGGAGATCCGCGATGAGGACGGCACCTCCACCCACCAGGTGAGCGTGGCCGACTCCTTCCTGGACCACCTCGACTCCGAGGGCGTGTCCGCCCAGGATCTCGTCTTCGCTGCGGTCGCCTTCCTCGCCGACCGGGAGGGCCACCACGAGCTCGACGACCGCATCGAGCTCGCCGAGGTCGCCGAGCGCTACGAGGGCTTCACCGACCGGATCGCCGACCTCGCCCACCAGGGCATCCTCCAGCAGGCGCGCCGCGAGGGCGAAGCGGAGGAGTCGGCCCCCAGCGGTGACGAGCGACTGCTGCAGGAGGTCCGCGAGGAGCAGCGCCAGGGCGAGGTCTCCCAGCCCACCGAGGGGCGCTGAACCCCGGGCGCGCGGCGCGATCGCGCACCGGGGGCTGCCCGGCGCCGCAACCGGCCGGGCCCGAGAGCCACCGGCCAGCGCTCACCGGCCCAGCAGATCCGCCCGGCCCTCGTCGCTGGTCGAGGCCTCGGCGTAGAGCCGCCGGGGGATCCGGCCGGCCCGCCGTGCGTGCCAGCCGGCCTCCACGGCGTGGCGCATCGCCGCCGCCATGCGCGCCGGCTCCCTCGCACGGGTGACCGCCGAGGCCAGCAGCACCGCATCGCAGCCCAGCTCCATCGCCAGCGTGGCGTCGGACGCCGTGCCGATCCCGGCGTCCAGGATCAGCGGGCAGTCCAGCTGCTCGCGCATGATCGCCAGGTTGTAGGGGTTGCGGATGCCCATGCCGCTGCCGATCGGCGAGCCCAGCGGCATCACCGCGGCGCAGCCGAGGTCGGCCAGCCGGGTGGCGGTGATGGGGTCGTCGTTGGTGTAGGCCAGCACGTCGAAGCCGTCGTCCACCAGCTGCTCGGCGGCCTCGAGCAGCTCCACCGGGTCGGGCAGCAGCGTGCGCTCGTCGCCGATGACCTCGAGCTTGACCCAGTCGGTCTCGAAGGCCTCCCGGGCCAGCCGCGCGGTTCGGACCGCCTCCCGGGACGTGTAGCACCCGGCGGTGTTGGGCAGCACGGTCACACCGGTGCGCTCGATCACGTCGAGCAGGGAGCCCGGCCCGCGGTCGGTGACGCGTCGCAGCGCCACGGTGACCGCCTCGGTCCCGGAGGCGCGGATCGCCTGCTCGAGCGCCACGAGGCTGGAGGCGCCGCCCGTGCCCACGATCAACCGGGAGCCGAGGGTGGTCGCGCCGATCGTGAGCGCCGCCACCGCCTCGGCAGCGGGCTCGGCGTCGAGGTGCTCGGACATCGGTCAGCCTCCCTGCACGGCGCCGACGATCTCGACGCGGGCGCCCTCGGTCAGGGCCAGCTCGTCCCAGCCGTCCCGCGGGACGACCTCGCCGTCGACCGCCACGGCGACGCCGCGGCGCGCGGTGACGCGCTGGTCGACGAGCTCGCCCAGGCGCAGCCCGTCCCCGACCTGCTCGGTGCGCCCGTTGATCTCGATCCTCATGCCGTCCTCCCTCGTCCCGGCCGGGCCACGGCGACCACGGGGTCGGCCTCCCGCCCCAGCAGCCAGGCGGAAACCGCCTCGGCGCTGACCGGGGTCAGCAGCACGCCGTTGCGGTGGTGGCCCGTGGCCAGCACCAGGCCGTCGAGCTCACCGGGCCCCAGCAGCGGCCGGTTGTCGGGCGTCGCGGGCCGCAGCCCCACCCGGGTACCGGTCAGCTCGAGCTCGTCGACCCCTGGCACCACGCGCACGGCGTCATCGAGCAGCTGGCGCGTGGCACCGGCGGTGACCGCGGTGTCGAACCCGCGCTCCTCCTGGGTCGCGCCCACGACGAGCCGGCCGTCGCCGCGCGGCACGAGATAGATGCTGCGCCCCTGGACCAGGCCCCGCACGGTGGCGCCGAGCACGGGGTCGTCGGTCTCGGGGCTGCGCAGGTGCAGGACCTGGCCCTTGACCGGCCGGACCGGTGGCCTCGCCGAGGCGGGCACGCCCTCGAGCTGGCCGGACCAGGCCCCGGCGGCGAGCACCACGCGATCGCTCCGCAGCGAGGCCCCATCGGCCAGGGTCACGCCGCGCACGCGCCGGCCGTCGTGGTCGAGCCGTGCG
>SKLC01000246.1 GCA_007123425.1 Nitriliruptoraceae bacterium | reverse complement strand
TGCGCGGCCAGGGTGGCGGCGTCGGCGCCAGCGCCCAGCCCCACCACCTCGAAGCGCTCGGGATGGGCCCGCACGACCTCGAGGGCCTGCGTGCCGATCGACCCGGTGCTGCCCAGCACCACGACCCGTCGGGTCACGGCGAGGCCACCGTCTCGACCCGCTCGGCGGCGCCCACGGCCACCGGCAGGCGGCTGCCGCCGCCGAGCGTGTAGCTGGCCAGGAGCTGTCCACAGGCAGCGTCGGCGTCGCGCCCCCGGGTGT
Organism: Nitriliruptoraceae bacterium; assembly: GCA_007123425.1. GTDB lineage: Bacteria > Actinomycetota > Nitriliruptoria > Nitriliruptorales > Nitriliruptoraceae > SKLC01. The sequence goes on along the minus strand of SKLC01000246.1, from coordinate 4,276 downwards.
CGCGCAGCGTCGCCGCGGCACCGCGCTCCTCCAGCCGATCCATGAACGCCCGGGTGCGTCCCCTGGAGGGCTCCTTCCACTGCACCCCGGGGGTGGGGTTCATGGGGATGACGTTGACGTGCGCGCGCAGCCGACGGGCGATGGTCGCCAGGCGGTCGGCCTGCTCGTGGCTGTCGTTGACCTCGCCGATGAGGCACCACTCGATGGTCACCCGGCGGTTGGTGGTCTCGCGGTAGTCGCGCACGGCCTCCTCGAGCTCGGCCAGGGGGTGGCTGCGGTTGATCGGCACGAGGTGGTCGCGGAGCCGGTCGTCGGCGGCGTGCAGGCTCACGGCGAGCGTCAGCGGCAGGCCGAGCTCCGCCAGCCGGCGGATGCCCGGCACCAGCCCCACGGTGGAGACGGTGATGCCGCGGGCGGAGAGGTTGAACCCGTCGGGGTCGTGCAGCCAGCGGACCGTGGCCAGGGTCGCCTCGAGGTTGGCCAGGGGCTCGCCCATGCCCATGAACACCACGTTGGTGACGTGATCGGGCGCGCCCGCGGGCAGGTCGGTGCCGCCCAGCTCACCGGAGCGCAGCGCGGCGTCGACGACCACGACCTGGCGCACGACCTCTCCGGCGGTGAGCTGCCGCCGGAAGCCGGCCTGGCCGGTGGCGCAGAAGGGGCAGCCCATCGCACAGCCCGCCTGCGTGGAGATGCACACGGTCGCGCGCCTGGGGTAGAGCATCAGCACGACCTCGATGGCCTCGCCGTCGGGGTAGCGCAGCAGGACCTTGTGGGTGTGGCCCTCGTCGGCGACGGTGTGGGCGACCAGCTCCGGGCGGCTGGCCGCGAAGCGGGCCGCGAGACGCTCGCGCAGGGAGGTCGGCAGGTCGGTCATCTGGTGCGGGTCGTCGACGCCGCGCACGAGCCAGGCGTGGAGCTGGCGCGCCCGGTACGCCGGCTCGCCGAGGTCGGCGAGCAGCGCTGAGAGCCCGTCGCGATCCAGCGCGTACGGGTCGATGGGCTCGGGCGTGCGGGTGCTGATGGCGGGACACCTCGACGAGGGACGGCGCGAGGGTACGGCAGCAGCGCCGGGTGGGCCGCCGCCGCAGCGCGCGCAGGCGGGGGCGGGATCCGCGACGCCGGTGCCGCGGCCAGCACCGCCCCTTCAGGTCACCAGCTCGACGGCGTAGTAGCCGACCGGCAGCGCGAAGAGGATGCCGTCGACGCGATCGAGGACGCCGCCGTGGCCGGGCAGCACCCGACCGAGATCCTTGACGTCCAGGTCGCGCTTGATCATCGACTCGGTGAGGTCGCCGAGGAAGCCGGCCAGCCCGCAGGTGAGCGCCACGATCGCGGCCGAGGTCGCATCGAAGGTGTCGCCGAGCAGCGGCAGCACCAGCGCGGCCGTCGCCACGGCCACGACCAGCCCGCCCACGAGCCCTTCCCAGCTCTTGTTCGGGCTCACGCTGGGGGCGATCTTGTGGCGGCCGAGACCGACGCCGAAGGCGAAGCCACCGATGTCGGTGAGCACGACCGCCCCGATCACGGCCAGCACCGCGACGGCGCCGTCCGGCCGGTTGACCAGCAGCACGGCGAAGGACGCCAGGAAGCCCACCCACAGCCCGAACAGCAGCGTCATCGACAGCCGGCGGGCGACGTCGGCGCGCGCGCTGTCGGACAGCTGCCACAGCACGCCGCCGAGCACCAGGACACCGAGGCCCACGACCTGGCCGGCGTGCTGCGCCTCGTAGGCGCCGAAGAGCATCACGATGGTGGCCACGATCAGCACCGGGGCCTCGAGCCGCAGGCCGACCCCGCGAAGCACCTGGTCGGACTCGACGTAGGCCACGACCGTCAGCGCCGCGACCACGAGCGCGAACGCCGCCGGGTGCCAGAAGAGCGAGCCGAGGAACACCCCGGCCAGCGCGAGCCCGACCGCGATGGCCATGGGCAGGTTGCGCCCGCCGACCATGGATCCGTTCTCCGGCTGCCCGCCGTCCTCCTGCTGGGGCTCGCGGCCCATGCTGCTCCCTGCTCGCTGACCACCGGCACGCATGCCGGTGGGCTCCCCCGGCCACGTGGCCCGGCCCCCGCCGCCGCGGCCACGTGCCCGTGCCCTCACCGACTCCTAGACCTCGAGGAGGTCCTGCTCCTTCTGCTCGAGCAGCTGATCGATCCGCGCGACGTGGCTCTGGGTGATCTCCTCGAGCCGCTTGGTGTAGCGCTCGTGCTCGTCGGCGCCGACGTCGCCGGCGTCCTCGAGCTTCTGCATGCTGTCCCGGGCGCTGCGTCGCACGTTGCGGATCGCGACCTTGCCGTCCTCGGCGGCCTGCTTGGCGACCTTGATGTAGTCCTTGCGCCGCTCCTCGGTCAGCTCGGGGAAGACGCAGCGGATGATGTCGCCGTCGGTGGCCGGGTTGAGGCCGAGGTCGGCGTCGCGGATCGCCCGCTCGATGTCGTTGGTGGAGGACTTGTCGAACGGGTTGACCACCAGGATCCGCGGCTCGGGCACGGAGAAGTTCGCCAGCTGCTGCAGCGGGGTGGGCGTGCCGTAGTAGTCGACGGTCACCTTGTTCAGGATCTGCGGGTTCGCCCGGCCGGTGCGGATGGTCCCGAAGTCCTCCGACACCTTGTCGACGGCCTGGTCCATCCGGTGCTCGGCATCGGCGACGATCTCGTCGAGGTCCATCGTCGTCGCTCCTTGTGGTCGCGTCGTTCGCGTGCGCTGGGGTGGGATCACGCCGGTCGCGACGCGGGTCGCGCCCGGCGGTGGCGGTCAGCTCGGCGTGGGCGTGGCCGCAGCGCCGGAGTGGACGAGGGTGCCCACGTCCTCGCCGCGGACCACCCGGCGGATGTTGCCCTCGAGGAGCAGCTCGAACACCACGATCGGCAGGTCGTTGTCCATGCACAGCGAGATCGCCGTGGCGTCCATGACGCCCAGGCCCTGGTTGAGCACGGCGAGGAAGTCGATCTCCTCGTAGCGGCGGGCCGCCCCGTCACCGCGGGGGTCACGGTCGTAGACGCCGTCGACCTGCGTGCCCTTGAGGATCGCGTCGGCGCCGACCTCCAGCGCCCGCTGCGCGGCCGTGGTGTCGGTGGTGAAGTAGGGCGCGCCGAGCCCGGCGGCGAAGATCACCACCCGCTTCTTCTCGAGATGACGGATGGCGCGGCGGCGGATGTAGGGCTCGGCGAGCTCCTGCATGCCGATCGCGGTCTGCACCCGCGTCTCCACCCCCTCCTTCTCCAGGGCGTCCTGGAGGGCCAGGGCGTTGATCACGGTGGCGAGCATGCCCATGTGATCCGCGCTCGAGCGGTCCATGCCGCCCGCCGATGGGCTGTTGCCTCGGAAGATGTTGCCACCACCGACGACGACCGCGACCTCGGTGCCGTCCGAGGCCTGCAGCTCCGCGAGCTCGCGGGCGACCTGCCGCACGACCGTGGGGTCGATGCCGCCCTTGACCTCGGGGTCGGAGAACGCCTCGCCCGAGAGCTTGAGCAGGATGCGCCGGTAGCCGGTGCGGTGCGCCACTGCATGCTCCGAGGGTCGAGGCCGCATCCGAGCCTAGCCGTCGGGGCGGCACGCGCCTGCACCACGCCTCGACCGGATGCCACCGATCCGGCGCATGCGCTGCGGCGCGCCCGGGGGTCCGGACGCGCCGCAGCACAGCAGGATGAGGGCCGGCGCTCGCGCGCCAGCCGACCCGAATCGGCTACGCGCCGACCTCGAAGCGGGCGAAGCGGGCGACCTCGACCTTCTCGCCGAGCACGGCCTGCACCTCGCTGATCTTGTCGGCAACGGTCTTGGCGTCGTCCATGACGAAGGGCTGGTTGAGCAGCACGTACTCCTCGTAGACCTTCTTGACCTTGCCCTCGACGATCTTGTCGATGATGTGCTCGGGCTTGCCCTCGTCCAGCGCCTGCTTCTTGGCCAGCTCGCGCTCGTTGTCCAGCAGGGTCTCGTCCACCTGGTCCTCGCTGACCACCAGCGGCTTGGCCGCCGCGATGTGCATGGCCAGGTCCTTGGCGAGCTGCCCGAAGGCCTCGCCCTTGGCGACGAAGTCGGTCTCGCAGGACAGCTGCAGCAGCACGCCGACCTTGGGCGGCAGGCCCGGGCTGGGCGCGTGCAGGTAGCTGTACACCAGCCCCTCGGCGGCCGTGCGCTCGGCGGCGCGGGCGTCCATCTTGGCGCCCGTGCGCTCGCGGACGAGCTTGGCGGCCTCGTCGAGGTCGCCGCCGGCGTCCTCGAGGGCGCCCTTGCAGGCCATCATCGGGGCGTTGGTCAGCTCACGGAGCT
>SKLC01000247.1 GCA_007123425.1 Nitriliruptoraceae bacterium | reverse complement strand
GGGCGTCGGCCGTCTGCACCTCGAGGTGCTCGGCGGCGTAGGCCTCGGCGGCCTCCACGGCGTGGTCGAGGTCGTCGACCAGCGCCACGGTGCCCTGCCCCGCCAGGGCGGCCTCCACGCGTTCCCGGTGGCGTGTGGCCGCGACCTCGGTCTCCAACGCCTCCTCGACCGGCGCCACGAGCGACTCGTCCGGCGTGATCAGCAGCACACCGGCCATCTCGTCGTGCTCCGCCTGGGCGACGAGATCGGCGGCGACCACCTTCGGATCGGCCGTCGCGTCCGCCACGATCGCGATCTCCGTGGGGCCGGCCAGCGAGTCGATGCCGCAGATCCCCTCCGCCTGGACCTGCTGCTTGGCCAGCGCCACGAAGGCGTTGCCGGGGCCCACGATCTTGTCGCAGGGCGGGATCGTCTCCGTGCCGTAGGCCATCGCGGCCACGGCCTGCGCGCCGCCCACCATGTAGACGTGGTCGACACCGAGCAGGTGCGCCGCCGCCAGGATCGTGCGATCCGGCAGCCCGTCCTCGCCGGAGGGCGGGGTGCACAGCGCGATCTCGCCGACCCCGGCGACCTGGGCCGGGACGACCGTCATGACCACGGTGGAGGGGTAGGCGGCCTTGCCTCCGGGCACGTACACGCCGACCCGCTGGATCGGGCGGTACCACTGCCCCATCACGGCACCGTCACGCTCGTCCTCCCAGCCGGCGGGCATGGCCCGCTCGTGGAACCAGCGGACCTGGTCGACCGCGCGCTCGAGGGAGGCGCGGAGCGTGGGGTCGAGCTGCTCGAGGGCGTCGGCCAGCACCTGCTGGCTGACCCGGAGATCCTCGTGCTCCACGCCGTCGAGGCGGGCGGTGAGCCTGCGGACCTCCGCGTCGCCCCCGTCGCGCACGTCCTCGAGGATCTGCTGGACCGCCGGCAGCGCGTCGGCCATGCCCTCGCGCGGCCGGGGGAAGCGCTCCCGCGGATCGGAGCGGTCGCCGCGCAGGTCGAGCACGGAGAGTCGAGCCATGACGAGGAGCCTCACGAAGGTGGCGACGAACAACAGCCCGGAGCGTATCCCGCGCCGACTGACGACCCCACGCCGGCTCATGCCGGGATCACGCGGGCTCAGGCTGTCGTCGCTCCGACGCGTCGCAGGCCAGCGGCACAGCATGCCGGCCCCCGCAGAGCTGCGGGGCCGGCATGCGGGACCGGGACTGGGAGGACGGGCCGGGGAGACCGGTGGGTCACGTGGGGTGGAGGCGTCGGTTCAGGGGTGGGTCGCTGGTGGCGTGTCGGCGACCGCGGCGCACGGTGATGGTGCCGTCGGGGGCCATGGACAGGCGCCAGCCGCCGTCGTGCACGGCGGTGTGGTGGCGGCGGCAGAGCAGGACGAGGTTGTCGGCCGTGGTCGGGCCGCCGTGGCGGCGGTAGCGGATGTGGTGGGCGTCGGTCCAGTGGATGGGGGCGGTGCAGCCAGGGAACCGGCACCCCTGGTCGCGGGCCCACAGGGCCCGGCGCACGGCGGCGGGGATGGTGCCGGTGGGGTCGGTGGTGCCAAGGATCTGCCCGCGGTGGGTGAGCACGAGCTGGAGGTGGGCGTCACAGGCCAGCCGGCGCACACCCTCGGGGGTGAGCCGCACGGTCCCGCCGGTGGTGGCGATCAGGGCGCGGGCGGCGGTGGTCGCGGCCTCGTCGTGACCGGTGAGGTGGTGGATGTCGCAGATGGCCTGCAGGGAGGGGCGGGCACGTCGCAGCCCCGGTGAGAGGCGCCCGGCCTGCCCGGCGGTGCGGTCGCCGTCAGCGCCCGTGTCGCCGTCGGTGCGGTGGGGGCGGGTCATGGTGGGTCCGGCGAGGAAGACCTCGGCGAGGCGGACCAGGGCGTCGGCGCGTTGGCGGGCGCGGCTGCGGTCCTCGAGGTGGTCGCAGAAGGCCGGGTCACCGTCGGACGTGACCCCCGGTCCACCTCGTCCGGCGGTGTCGGTGTCGTCGGCCTCGCCGAGGGCGTGGGTGGTGGTGTCGTTGGCGCCGGCTGCGGGGGCGGGCATGGCGGCCTGGATCGCGGCAGCCACGGGGCCGTAGGCGGTGGCGTCGAGCTCGAAGTAGCCGGTGCCGGCCCCGTCCAGCGCGGGTTGGAGCGCGAGGTAGCGGTGTTCGATGGTGCGTCGGGCACGCTCGGTCTCGAGGTCGGGACGCAGCCGGGCTACCTCGTCGGTCACGGTGTCGAGCAGCCGGTCGGGTTCGAGGCGGGCCAGGCGGGCGTGGTCGGCGAACCCGTGGTCGAGCTCGGTGCGCTGCGCGGCGCTCAGCGGGCGGATCTCGGCCACGATCCCCCGGACCTGGGCCCAGCCGACCACGCCGGCGTGGAACGCGGCCCGGAGGTGGGGCAGGCCGGCCAGCTGCTCGGCGACGTTGCACAGGGTGGCCCGGTCGCCGTAGGTGGCCCGGGACTGGAACGAGAGCAGGCTCTCCAGCGGCAGCCCGGTGGAGCGCTCGGCCAGGCCACGGCGGCGGATGGTGGTGGTCAGCTCCACCGCGGCGGCGTTGGCGGTGTCGACCACGCCGAGCAGCTCCAGCAGTGCCGCGACCTGCCCATCGGCGCTGCCGTGCTCGTCCGAGGCGGCCTGCAGCACCCGAGCCACGGCGTGACGGGCCGCTGCCACCGCGTCACGCAGCCCCGCCCCGACCTGCGCGTCGCCACCGACCTCGCCGTGGCCCGCACCGTTGTCGCTAGCACCGTCGTCGCCAGCGCCGGCATCGCCGCCAGGGCCACGGGGCCCGGGGTCGTAGGGTCCGCCGTGCTCCCGTGCGAGCGGCGAGGGGGCATCGGTGGCGGTCGAGCCGCGACACCCGGCACGGCCAGGCCCGGCGGAGGGGTGGGCGGCCAGGCGGGTCCAGCACCCGTGCCGGGCGTGGGATGTGGTGGCGAGGGCTGCGCTCATGTGTTCAGTCTATGTTCGACTCTGTTCGATGTCAATGATGCATCTCGATCCTTATTGGCATCGGTTGCACGGTGCCCGTCACGGCTCGCCACGCCCGTGGTGCTCGGCGCATGTCGTCGCCGAACGGGGCGCACGGCCGTGGCCGGCGACACGCAGCGCGGCCACGGCGCCGAGTCAGCGGGAGCAGCCGCCGCCGAGTCAGCGCGGTCAGCCAGCGGCTCGGAGCAGGCGGTCAGCCAGCGGCTCGAACCCGGCGGTCAGCCAGCGGCTCGAACCCGGCGGTCAGCCAGCGCGACGCCAGCGGGGCTCGTCGGCCTCGTTGCCGAAGACCTGGTCCCCCGACTCGTCCTCCACCGCGTCGGGGCCGAAGGCGGCCTTGATCTCGCCGTACAGTCCCGCGCGTCGCTCCACGCGCAGGTCGTCCCCCAGCTGGTAGGTGCGCACCGCGCCGTCGCCGTCGACCAGGCGCAGCTGCACGGGCACGGACCCGGGATGGCCGCCGAGCACCTCGCGCAGCCGTCGGACCGCCACGTCGGTGCACTGGTCGGTCGCGAAGGTCACCACGACCGGAGCGCCCAGGGCGTCCGAGAGGTCGGGCTTGGCGACCTTGTTCGCGGTGAGCTTGACCGCCTCGTCGCGCGACTCCACCCGACCGGTGACCACCAGCACCGCGTCCTCCTCGAGCACCTCGTGGGCGGCGCGGTAGGTGTTGGGCCAGAAGACCACCTCGACGTTGCCGGAGAGGTCCTCGAGGGTGGCGACCAGGTAGGTGTCGCCCTTCTTGGTGAACTTCTTGGTCAGCCCGGTCAGCACGCCCCCGACGACGACACCGGCGCCGTCGTCCCTCTCGCGCAGGCCGGCACAGGAGGTGTCGGTCATGCGCTCGAGCTCGCGCTCGCAGCCGAAGAGCGGGTGGTCGGAGACGTAGAGGCCCAGCATCTCGCGCTCGTTCTTGAGCAGCCGGGTCTTGTCGAACTCCTCGTCGCCGATCTCGGGGCCGTCCTCGAGCTCGACCGTCTCGCCCTCGTCGGCGCCGCCGCCGTCGAAGAGGGAGAACTGGCCCGCGGCCTCGGCCTTCTTGCGCGCCAGGGCGGCCTCGACGATGGGCTCGTAGGCCTCCAGCAGGCCCTTGCGGGTGTGGCCCATCGGCGCGAAGGCCCCCGCGAGGATGAGGTGCTCGATCGTGCGCTTGTTGAGGACGCCTGCCTCGACCTTGTCGCAGAAGTCGCGGAAGTCGACGAACCTGCCCTTCTCGGTCCGGGCGCGGACGATCTCGGCGACCAGCCCCTCGCCCACGCCGCGGACGGCGGAGAGCCCGAAGAGGATCTCGTCGCCGCGAGGGGTGAAGTCCGATCCCGACTCGTTGACGTCGGGCGGCAGCACCGGGATGCCCATCCGCCGGCACTCGTTGAGATAGAGCGGCTTGTTGTCCTTGTGGTTCTTCACGCTGGTCAGCAGCGCCGCCATGTACTCGACCGGGTAGTGGGTCTTGAGCCAGGCGGTCTGGTAGCTGACCACGCCGTAGGCCACGGTGTGGGACTTGTTGAAGCCGTACTCGGCGAACTTCTCGATGAGGTCCCACAGCCCGACGACGAACGACTTGTCGTAGCCGT
>SKLC01000241.1 GCA_007123425.1 Nitriliruptoraceae bacterium | reverse complement strand
GGTGAAGATGGCGCGGCGGAGCTCCACGTCCTCGAGCTCCGGGTTGGCCAGGTTCAGGTCGATGTGCTCCCAGGACGGGCCGGAGGTGATGTTGCTGTGGACGTCCGGCAGCTCCTGGATGTTGCGGATCACGTCCTCCGGGAAGGAGGCCGGTGAGCCGGCGTGGATCTCGCGGTTCTGCATCGCGGAGGCCCAGGCGCCCTCGTCGTCGAGGAAGCGCAGGATCACGGTGTCCAGCGTCGGCTGCTCCTCGCCGTACCAGTTGGGGTTGGGCTCCTTGATGATCTGCTCGTCGAGGTCGCCCTCGACGATCATGTAGGGGCCACCCGACCACTCGGGCATGGTGTCGTTGAGGAACTCGAAGTACTCGCCGACGTCAGCGGGGTCGTCGATGTCCCAGCCCTCGTCCTCCATCACGTGCGCCGGGACGAGGCCGCCGGTGATGCCGTGGGCGCTGCCCCAGCCGAACCACTCGGGGTCGGACTCGCCGTCCTTCAAGGTGATGGTGACGGTCTTGCCGTCGTCGTCGCCCTCGATCGACTCGATCTGGTCGAACGCGTCGGCGGCGCGGGAGCGGCAGCCCTCACAGTGCCCCTCGCCCTCGCTGGAGCCGAGGTACCACAGGATGCGGAAGTCCTCGGCCGTGATCGGGGTGCCGTCGTCCCACTCCGCCTCGTCGCGGATGACGAACTGGAACTGGAAGGGCTCGTCGCCCTCGCCGTCGCTGAGCAGCTCGGGCTCCTCGGCGAGCAGGTCCATGTTGTGCTCGTACTCGCCCCCGGGCGTCCACTGGCCCGTGAACGGCGACACGCCGCTGGAGACGGCCTGCAGGGTGTACACGGAGCCGCCCTCGGGCGAGAGGCCGCTCCACGCACCCGGCGCCTGGTCGACGAGGTAGGTGATGTCGCCGCCCTCGGCGCGCTCGCCGGAGTTGCAGGTGTCGGGGTTCTCGTCGCAGCCATCGAGACCGAGCTGCTCCGCAGGCTCCTCGTCGGTCTCCTCGTCGTCGACGGCGACGTCGTCGGTGTCCTCGTCGGGCTCCTGCGCGCACGCGCTCAACAGGAGCGCGGACGCGCTGAGCGCCGCAAAGAACTTCAACCTCTTGGTCATGTACCTGTCTCCTTCAAGCAGCAGGTTCGGTGGCTCGTCGTGTCGCGCGCCCCGTGGCGCCGACCGGCGAGCCGCGGGCTCCACCCAGGCGAACGGCGACCGTGGTCGACGGACATCGCCTCGTCCGACCGCCGCGGCAGGCGGGTGCCCGGTGCGCGCATGTCCAAGCTCACGCTCCTGCCGGGGACCCACTACCGCGGTGGTAGCCGCGGACTGAACTAGATGGTGATCGAAAGGTCAAGGATGTGCGTCCGGCATGCGCGCATCCACTGACCGTGACGGCTCGACTACGCCGCCGGCCGAGAACGGGCAGTGCCCGCGCCACGGTGTGCGCGGACACTACCACCGGCGCCGCTCATCGCCGCAGGGCCACCACGCCGGGCAGCTGCCTGCCCTCCAAGAGCTCGAGGGAGGCGCCGCCTCCCGTGGAGACGTGGTCCACGCGCTCGTCGAGACCCAGCGCTCGGATGGCCGCCGCCGAGTCCCCGCCGCCGACCACGGTGAAGCCGGGCGCCTCGGCCAGCGCCTGCGCCACCGTCCGCGTGCCGCCGGCGAAGGCCTCCCACTCGAACACGCCCATGGGGCCGTTCCAGAACACGCTGCCGGCCCCGGCCACGGCCCGCGCGAAGACCTCTGCGGTCTGCGGGCCCACGTCGAGGCCCATTTGCTCGCCCGGCATCGCCTCGACCAGCACCGAGGTCGCGGGCGCGTCCTCGGCGAAGGTCGGGGCAACCACCACGTCGCTGGGCAGCAGCACCTCGACGCCGCGCTCGCGGGCCGCGGTCACCAGCCGCCCCACCTCCTCGACCTGGTCCTGCTCGACGCGGGAGCTGCCCACGTCGTGGCCCTCGGCGACGAGGAAGGTGAACGCCATCGCCCCGCCCACGCAGATCGCGTCCACGCGCTCCAGCAGGTTCTCCAGGACGGTGAGCTTGTCGCTGACCTTGGCCCCGCCGAGCACCGCCACGTAGGGGCGTGGCGGGTCCTCGAGCAGCGTGCCGAGCACGTCGAGCTCGCGCTCCAGCAGCAGGCCGGCGTAGCCCGGCAGGCGCGCCGGCACGCCGCTGATCGAGGCGTGGGCCCGGTGGGCGGCCCCGAAGGCGTCGTCGACGTACACCTCCGCCAGGGACGCGAGCGCGTCGGCGTAGTCCTCGTCGCCGGCGGTCTCGCCCGGGTCCCAGCGCAGGTTCTCCACCAGCAGGACCCCGCCCTCAGCCAGCCCGGCGGCCTTCGCCCGGGCGTCGGGACCGACCACGTCGCGGGCGATCTCGACCTCCGCGCCCAGCAGCTGCGCCAACCGCCGGCCCACCGGCGCCATGGAGGTGGCGTCATCGGGCTCGCCCTTGGGCCGGCCCAGGTGCGAGGCGACCACGACCTTGGCGCCCTGCTCACGCAGCCGCTCGATGGTCGGCAGCGAGGACGAGATCCGCAGGTCGTCGGCGACCTCGCCGTCCCGCAGGGGGACGTTGAGGTCGGCTCGCAGGAACACCGTGCGTCCCGACGCGTCGAGGTCCTCGAGCGTCGGGACGCCGTCGAGCAGCGGCGAGGTCACAGCCGCTCACCGACGTAGGCCACGAGCTCGCCCAGACGGCACGAGTAGCCCCACTCGTTGTCGTACCAGCCCAGCACCTTGACCTGGGCGCCCTTGGTCATGGTGGTGGGCGCGTCGAAGATGCACGAGTGCGGGTTGCCGACGATGTCGGTGGACACCAGCGGGTCCTCGCTGTACTCGAGGATCCCCGCCAGGGGCCCGTCCGCGGCCTTCTTGAACGCGGCGTTGACCTCGTCCTTGGTGACCTCGCGCTCGAGCGTGACCACCAGGTCGGTCACCGAGCCGTCGGAGACCGGCACGCGCAGCGCGATCCCGTCGAGCTTGCCCTCCAGCTGCGGCAGCGCCAGCGACGCGGCCTTCGCGGCGCCCGTCGAGGTCGGCACGATGTTCACCGCAGCCGCCCGGGCGCGCCGGGGGTCCTTGTGCGGGCCGTCCTGGAGGTTCTGGTCCCCCGTGTAGGCGTGGCAGGTGGTCATCAGCCCCTGGACGATGCCGAACTCCTCGTCGAGGACCTTGGCCATCGGCACCACGGAGTTGGTGGTGCAGGAGGCGTTGGAGATGACGTGGTGGTTCGCGGGGTCGTAGCTCTCCTCGTTGGCGCCGAGGACGAGGGTGACGTCCTCGTTCTTGCCCGGTGCGGAGATGATGACCTTCTTCGCGCCGGCCTCGAGGTGCTTGGCGGCGTCGTCGCGGGCGGTGAACAGGCCCGTGGACTCGACGGCGACGTCGACGCCGAGGTCGCCCCACGGCAGTGCCGCGGGGTCGCGCTCGGCGAGCACCTTGATGGTCTTGCCGTCGACGACGAGGCCCTCGTCGCTCGCCTCCACGCTCCCGGGGTAGCGGCCGTGGACGCTGTCGTACTTCAAGAGCATCGCCAGGCTCTGGTTGTCGGTGAGATCGTTGACGGCGACGACCTCGAGATCGAGATCCCGCTCGGCGATGACTCGGAACAGGTTGCGCCCGATGCGGCCGAAGCCGTTGATCGCGACTCGCAGCGCCATGGTTCGCTCCTCGTTGCATGGCTGGGTGGTCTGTCCGCCACCGTCGACCGCGACGAGCGCTCGTGCCGGGCGTGATGCTGGCCGTCGGTAGGTGGTCGCGTCGCGCGGTGGCGTCTGGGCTCGACTCTAGCAACCGGGCCGAGCCGCTCCGGGAGCGCTCGCCAGCTGCTGGAGGCGGCGCATGCGCCGGTGCACGGCCGACTTCGCCAGCGGCGGGTCGAGCAGCTCGCCGAGCTCGGTGAGCGTGGCCGCGGGGTTGGCCAGCCGGGCGAGCGCGACGGCGCGCAGCTCCTCGTCCAGGCCCTCCCACCCGTGGCGCGAGACCACCTCCTCGACGGCCTCGACCTGCCCCGCGGCGGCCTCGATCGTGCGGCGCAGATTGGCCGTGTCGGCATTGGCCAGCCGGGTGGCGTCGCTGCGCAGCTGCCGTCGCAGCCGGCGCTCGTCCCAGGCCAGGAACGCACCGGTCGCGCCGATGGCCGTCAGCAGGTCCCCGATGGCCGCGCCCGACTTGACGACCACCCGCGGCCGCTCTCCCTCGACGCGCCCCACCCGGGTGCCCACCAGGTCCTCGATCGCCTCCGCGACCGTCGCGGCCAGCCACGGCGAGCGCACCGCGATCTCGAGGTGGGCGGGCCGGCCGGGCGCCGACAGCGAGCCGGTCGCCAGGAAGGCCCCCCGCACGAGGGCGGCGGCCGCGTCGGATGACAGCGGGGGCAACGGCTCGTCCACGGGGCGGGCCTCGTCGTCCAGCAGCGCGAGGTCGCGGCCCACGAGATGCGCGTCCACGCCCAGCTGCACGGCGTAGGTGCTGCGCCGGCGCATCCCCTCGGGGGCCAGGACGAGCAGCTCGGCCCGGACGTCGTAGCACTGCTGCAGCAGCGCGAACGCCCGCCGCGCGACGGCGCCCGAGGGCGTGCGGACCTCGAGGCGGATGCGCTCGGCG